>NZ_SOFR01000016.1:0-102600 GCF_004402735.1 Cryobacterium sp. MDB1-18-1
CCCGGTGACGACGGACCTGATCCGGGGCATGGTCGCTCAGTGGCAGGCGGCCCTGGACCCCGACGGGGTCCTCCCAACCGAGGACCTGTTCGAGGCGAAATCGAACATCGGCTTCGGACAACTCAAGAACGGCTTGTATCCGGTGAAGGGTGGGGTGACGCCGGAACTGTTCGGGGTGATGAACACCCTCTTCGACGCCTTCCTGAGCTTCCATGCGAGGCCCGCGTTCCCCACCGCGGAGGAGCAGGCCCTCATGGATTCGGGGCAGATGATTCCTGGCGCCGAGACCGCGGACGGCGAGACGGACACGGGCTCGGAGCTGGACGTGATCGAAGCGGAGCTCCGGGAGCGGCGCGCCGACACCCGCACGAGTGGGGAGAAACGCGCCGACATCCTCCGGGCGTTGTTCGAACACGCCGCCCGCGACACGGACACCCCGTCGATGGGCGGGTCAGCGCCGACGGTAGTGGTGCACGTGAACGCCGCGGACCTCGCCTCCGGGGTCGGGGTCGGGTGGATCGACGGGGTCGAAGCCCCGGTGTCGCTCAAAACGGTGCACCAGCGCATCTGTGACGGCGGCTTCCAAGGCGTCCTGTTCGGCGAGCACAACGAGGTGCTCAAGCTGGGTCCGGAGCGGCGGTACTTCAACCGGGCGCAACGCCGGGCGATCACCGCCCGGGACGGCGGGTGCATCATCCCCGGCTGCAAGGCGCCGGCCCACTGGGCCGAAGTACACCACGTGAAGCCCTGGGCCACAGGCGGCCCGACCAATGTGGACAACGGTGTCCTACTGTGCTGGTTCCACCACCACAGCATCGACACCTCCGGGTGGGAGATCCGGATGGTGAAAGGGTCACCGCAAGTGCGGGCCCCGGGGTTGATCGACCCGCAACGGCTCTGGCGGCCACCGAACCGGCACCGCGCCCACCAGATCCTCACCGGACCACCCAACCGCGACTGATCAGGCGCGACCGCCCAGCGTCGAACCGTTGAAGCTTTGAACCGAACACCACAACGGAGCGACCGCGGCCCCTCGTGTCGGAGCACAGCCGCTCGGACTACCCCTAGGAGAGCTTGAGGATGGGGTGGAGTCCCCGCGCGGTCTCCTGGGCCTCTGGCAGGCCGGTGAGGGCCAGCCAGTTGGCAAGCATGAGGTAGCCGCCCTCGGTCAGGACCGATTCCGGGTGGAACTGCACGCCGAGAATCGGAGCGGATGCGTGCCGCAGCCCCATGATCACCCCGCCGGCCGTCCGCGAGGTCACCACAAGGTCGCTCGGAACAGTGGAATCGACGACGGCGAGCGAGTGGTACCGGGTCGCCGTGAAGGGCTGCGGAACGCCCGCGTAGAAAGCGCTGTCGTCGTGCGTGACCTGGCTCGTCTTGCCGTGCATGAGCTCCTCGGCGTTCGTCACCGTGGCCCCGAAGGCCTCCGCGATCGCCTGGTGCCCCAGGCACACGCCGAAGAGCGGCGAGCCGGCCTCGAACGCGGCCAGCACGACTGCGATGGAAACGCCCGCGTCCGCAGGCTTCCCCGGCCCCGGCGAGAGCAGCACACCGTCGAATTCGGCGATGCGCGCTGCGGCGTCCTCTGGTGGAAAGGCGTCGTTTCGCACGACCTCGGTCTCAGCTCCGAGCTCCATCAGGTAGCCGTTGAGCGTGTAGACGAAGCTGTCGTAGTTGTCGATCACGAGTATGCGGGTCATGGGGTGCCGACCGTCGATTCCTGGCTGTTGACGATGGTGTCCACCCACGGGAAAACCCACGTGGCGAGGACGAAGAGGACAAGGGCGATGAGCACCAGCACCTGGAGGATGCGGAGCCAGAGCGGGCCGGGGAGGACCCGCCACAGTGCTGCGTACATATGAGCCTCCTAGCCCGCGGCCTGGGCTGCGATGATGGCGGCGAGTTCCGCGGGCGGGCCGGCCGAGATCGGCTGCCAGGAATCGAAGACGCCGTAGGCGATGATGCGTTCCGCCGTCGAATAGAGCGGATTGCAACTCGTGAGGGTGATGATGCGATCGGTCGCGGTGGCCCCCGGCGCATGCGGGACTGCGGCGAGCACGCCCACGTCGGTCGGTTGCACGTATTCCAGGTCACGGAACCGGTACGTGTAGTAGCCGTCGGCCGTCTGCACGAAAATGGGATCGCCGAGCTGAAACTCGTTGATCAGGTGCATGCCGCCGCCATTGGCGCTGCGGTGAGCGGCCACGACGAAGTTCCCGACCTCGCCGGGCATCTGAGTGCCGGGGTAATGCCCGATGCCGAGGCGTGGACTGTTGAGCACGTTGTGGCCGACGCCCTCAGCGATGGTGCGCGAGTACGCGGCGCCATAGCGGGGCACATACAGCACGGCGAACGGCTGCGCCTCCCCCGGGGCGACGCTGACGACGGGAGTCCCGAAGCCCGGCGTCTGGACGGGAACGGCCGTCGGCGTGTTCGTGGCGGTCGGCGCTGGCGTCGCGCTGGCCGCCTGTGCGTCGCCGATCCACTGCTGGCTGATCTGGTTGGCCGCACTCGCCTGTTCCCCCGCAACGACGAGGTCGTTCCACCACAGTTGCCAGGCGATGAAGAGGAAAACGAGAACGCCACCCGTGATGAGCACTTCACCGATGACACCGATCACACTCACCGGCCTGCGGCGCCGGGAAGCGCGCCGCTCGCGGCGACTCTCCGTTGGCGCAGCGGGCGGGGTGGCGTCGGACATGGTTCCGATTCTAATCGGCAGTGGTGGCCGGCAGGCCCTGGAGAGGTCGCCTGATGGGCAATGGCGCTAGAATCGCAGGCATGGCACGAACGAATCCCCGCACCAAGCCCGCCCGCACCGAGGTCGTTCGCTCTGGCGAGGACGCCCCGAACGCCGTCTGGTTCAAACCAGTCATGTTCGGCTTCATGCTCATCGGACTGGCATGGATCATCGTCTTCTACGTGAGCCAGGGCACCCTGCCGATCGCCGGCCTCGGCTCCTGGAACATCCTCGTTGGATTCGGGATCGCCTTCGTCGGCTTCCTGATGACGACCCGCTGGCGTTAACCTCTCGGTTACCCCCCTTTTGGGGGTCAATTACACTGGTGTAATTATCCCCAGTTGTGGACAGACCTGTGGATAACTTTCAGCCCAGGAACTTGACGAAACTCAGGGCGACGAGCACGATCGCGAAGGCCGCGACAAGCCAGTTCTGCAGCGACTGGTGCTTGCTGCGCCGAGTCTGCACGTAGATCAGGCCGAGGATCGCACCGCCGATCAGGCCGCCGACATGCGCCTGCCAGGCAACATTGAGGTTCGGCAGGAAGCCGATCACGAGGTTGATTCCGACCAGGATCAGCAATTGTGTCGAGTTGCCTCCGAGGCGCCTCTGGATTACCAGGAACGCGCCCATCAGGCCGAAGATCGCACCGGATGCCCCGACGACCGGTGTGAGCGGACCAGCGAGGAACAACACCCCGAGCGAACCGGCGAGGCCGCTCAGCAGGTACAGGGCGAGGAATCGACCGCGGCCGAGCATCCCCTCGAGGATCTGGCCGAATATCCACAGTGTGTACATATTGAGAAGCACGTGGAAGATGAAGCCGGTCGAGTGGACGAAGACACTGGTGAGCATCCGCCAGGGCTCGAAACTGCCGGGGTACGAGTAGATGCCCGCATAGAGCAATGCGCTCGTCACGTCGAATCCCGGGACGAGCTGCAGCAGGAACACCGCGAAGGTGACCCCGATGATGCCGTACGTGACGACCGGCCCACGGCTCGAGGAGATGCGTGTCAGCAGGGCCGGGCGGGTGCGCGGGGCGTTCTGCCGCTGCTCCTTCATGCACTCGGGGCAGATCACGCCGACGGCGGCCTGTGTCTGGCACTCCGGGCAGATGGTGCGGCCGCAGCGCTGACAGAGGATGAAGCTTTGCCTGCCCGGATGCCGATAGCAGAAATTGGCTGCGGATCCGGGCAGGTCAGTCATTCGAAGTGGGCCTAGACCTGCTCGACGGTGACGGACTCGATGACGACCTCGGTGAGGGGACGGTCACGGCCATCGGTCGGCACGGTGGCAAGCTTCGCGACGATGGCACGGGAGGCCTCGTCCTCGACGGCGCCGAAGATGGTGTGCTTGCCCTGTAGCCACGTGGTCGGGACGACAGTGATGAAGAACTGCGACCCGTTGGTGCCGCGGCCGCCCTGGATGCCGGCGTTGGCCATCGCGAAGACGTACGGCTGGGTGAAGTCGAGGTCGGGGCTGATCTCGTCGTCGAACTGGAAGCCGGGGCCACCGGTGCCCTGGCCGAGCGGGTCGCCGGCCTGGATCATGAAGTCCTTGATGATGCGGTGGAAGACGGTCCCGTCATAGAGGGGAGTCTTCGAGACCTTGCCAGTGCCGGGGTGCTTCCATTCGATCTCGCCGGTGGCGAGGCCCACGAAGTTCTTCACCGTCTTCGGCGCGTGGTTGCCGAAGAGGTTGACCTTGATCGGTCCGAGCGATGTATTGAGCGTTGCGACGGCGGTGTGCTTTGACATGGGGTCAATTCTTGCACAGGCGCGAAGACGGATCCTGACCGTCCACGCCATCCGAAGCCCTCTTGCGGTATTGCGTGGCAAGATGGATGGTGTTCGCCACATGACATCGATGGAGGGTCCAGATGAGCCTGTCACGCAAGCGCCGCAAGGAACTTACGAAGCTGCGCAAGAGCGCAGACGAGTTGTGGAACCACCAGCAGGAGGTTCTCGATCGGGCAAACGTGCTCGCACGTGATGCCGCACACCAGGCGGGGGTGCTCACCCGCGAGGAAGTCGTTCCCCGTGTCCGCGACAGCTACGACCAGTTGGTACGCCCGAAGATCCAGGCAACGCAGGATCTCGCAGAGGATGTGCGCAGCCAGGTCGTCACGAAGGTGCTTCCCGGCATCGGCACTGCTATCGGCACCGTCATGAGCGTCGGAGACGTCGCCAGGGATGCCCGCGTTCGTGCGGCCCTGAGCCGCCTGCACTTCCAGCAGCCCGTTGTGATCGAGAAGAAGGGCCCGGGGGCCGGCGCATACATCGCGCTCGGTGTCGCCCTGGCCGCCGCCGCAGGAGTCGCATACGCCGTCTGGCAGACGTTCCGCGCCGATGACGAGCTCTGGGTCGCCGACGACGAGCCCAAGAACGCATCGTCCGTCGAGTCGTAACAGACAGACAGAGACACAAAGAAGGCCCGCATCCACTGGATGCGGGCCTTCTGTCATTCTCGTGCAGGATTCATTCTCGTGCAGATTGTGGAGCCACGGGGAATCGAACCCCGGACCTCCTGCTTGCAAAGCAGGCGCTCTACCAATTGAGCTATGGCCCCGTACATTCACGGGGGTGATGGCCGGAACGGCCGGTACTTCTTATAACTGCGACTGCATAAAACTGTAACTGCGTGGGGATACCGGGATTTGAACCTGGGACCTCTTCATTATCAGTGAAGCGCTCTAACCAACTGAGCTATATCCCCCTTATTGGGCAGATTTGAGACTACCGGAAACCTCCGGTTTCTCCCAATCGAGCAGCCGATTCGTTTCGGATGCTGCCCGATTGGGAGGCGGTGGAGCGGGTGACGCGGGTGGAGCGGGTGGAGAAGGTCGAGCTAGTTGTTCGTGAAGCCGACGAGCAGTCCGCCGGTGATCTTCACGCTCAGGTTGTACAGCACGGCGTAGACGGCACCCAGGGCCGTGATGACGACCGTGTTCAGCACCGCCACGACGACAGCGAAGCCCATGACATTACCGATGGACAGGATGCTGGCCAGATCGGAGGAAGACCCCGCGATATCGGCGTACAGCGCGTCGATCTTGCCGAAGATCCCGGTGCCGTTGAGCACCGTGAAGATCAGGAAGGTCGCGACGATGGTCACGATGCCGAGGCACAGGGCGATCAGGAACGACAGCTTCACCGCCGACCAGAAGTCGATGTACACCAGCTTGAGCCGCACCTGCTTGGTTGTCACAGTGGGCCTCCGGCCGGACTTCTTGGCAAGTTTCTCAGCAACACTACTCATCTAACGGTTCTTCCTCTCCCGAATCGCTCTCCGGCTCGTCCGCAGTTTCCTCGACGATCAGGTTACGTTCGGAGTTCTTCGCAATGGCGATGATCCGGTCTTCTTCCGCAAACTTAGCGAAGACGACGCCCATCGTGTCCCGTCCCTTGGCAGGGACTTCTGCGACGTCAGAGCGTACCACCTTGCCACTGGCAAGGACCACGAGTACTTCGTCCTCGTCATCCACGATAAGGGACCCGACGAGGTCCCCGCGATCATCGTTGAGTTTCGCGACCTTGATACCGAGTCCGCCACGGTTCTGCAGGCGGTACTGATCGGCCGCGGTGCGCTTGGCGTATCCGCCCTCCGTCACGACGAACACGTAGCCGTCGTCGGAGACAACGGATGCGTCGAGCAGCCGGTCATCCCCGCGGAAGTGCATCCCGATCACGCCGGAAGTGCTGCGGCCCATCGGCCGGAGGGCTTCGTCGCTCGCGGTGAACCGGATCGACATTCCCTTCCTGGACACGAGCAGCAGGTCCGAGTCTTCCTCCACGAGCAGCGCGGAGACGAGTTCGTCGCCCTCGCGCAGCTTGATCGCGATGATTCCGCCGGTACGGTTCGTGTCGTACTCGCTCAGGGCCGTCTTCTTGATCAGGCCGTCGCGAGTGGCGAGCGTGAGGTACTGGGCCGCCCCGTAGTCGCGGATGTCGAGGATCTGCGCGATCTCCTCGCCCGGCTGCAGTGCGAGCAGGTTGGCAACGTGCTGGCCCTTGGCGTCGCGACCGGATTCCTGGGCCTCGTACGCCTTGGCGCGATAGACCCGGCCGGTGTTCGTGAAGAACAGCAGCCAGTGGTGGGTGGTCGTGACGAAGAAGTGCTCCACGACGTCGTCCGCGCGTAGCTGGGCACCCTTGACGCCCTTGCCGCCGCGGTGCTGGTTGCGGTAGTTGTCGCTGCGGGTGCGCTTGATGTAGCCGCCGCGCGTGACGGTGACCACCATCTCCTCTTCGGGGATAAGGTCCTCGACCGACATGTCGCCGTCGAAGCCGAACATGATCTCGGTCCGCCGGTCGTCGCCGAATTTCGTGGTGATCTCAGTGAGTTCATCGCTGATGATCGTGCGCTGGCGTTCCGGGCTCGCGAGGATCGACTGGAACTCGACGATCTGCAGCTCGAGTTCGGCGGCCTGGTCGATGATCTTCTGACGCTCCAGGGCCGCGAGGCGTCGCAGCTGCATGGTCAGGATGGCGTCGGCCTGGAGCTTGTCCACGTCCAGGAGGTCCATCAGGCCGGTGCGGGCGTCGTCGACGGTCGGAGACCGGCGGATGAGCGCGATCACCTCGTCGAGGGCGTCGAGGGCCTTGAGGTACCCGCGCAGGATGTGCGCATCCGCTTCGGCCTTGTTGAGCCGGAACTGGGTGCGCCGCACGATGACGTCGACCTGGTGGTCGACCCAGGCGGAGACGAAACCGTCGAGGGGAAGCGTGCGCGGCACCCCGTCGACGATCGCGAGCATGTTCGCGCCGAAGTTCTCCTGCAGCGGGGTGTGCTTGTAGAGGTTGTTCAGGACGACCTTCGCGACCGCGTCGCGTTTGAGCACGATCACGAGGCGCTGGCCGGTGCGGCCGGAGGTCTCATCGCGGATGTCGGCGATGCCACCGATCTTGCCGTCCTTGACGAGGTCGGCGATCTTGATCGCGAGGTTGTCCGGGTTGACCTGGTACGGCAGCTCGGTGATCACGAGGCAGGTGCGACCCTGGAGCTCTTCGATGCTGACGACGGCCCGCATCGTGATGGACCCGCGACCGGTGCGATAGGCATCCTGGATGCCCTTGATCCCGAGGATCTGGGCGCCGGTGGGGAAGTCTGGTCCCTTGATCCGCTGGATGAGGGCTTCCAGAAGCTCCTCGCGGGTCGCGTCCGGGTTCTGCAGGTACCAGAGGGCGCCGGCGGATACCTCGCGCAGGTTGTGCGGCGGGATGTTGGTGGCCATGCCGACGGCGATGCCGACCGAACCGTTGACGAGAAGGTTCGGGAAGCGCGAGGGGAGCACGGTGGGTTCGAGCGTGCGGCCGTCGTAGTTGTCCTGGAAGTCGACGGTGTCCTCGTCGATGTCGCGCACCATTTCGAGGGCGAGCGGGGCCATCTTCGTCTCGGTGTACCGCGGGGCGGCAGCGCCGTCGTTTCCGGGGGAGCCGAAGTTTCCCTGCCCAAGGGCGAGCGGGTACCGCAGGCTCCAGGGCTGCACCAGCCGGACGAGGGCGTCGTAGATGGAGGAGTCACCGTGGGGGTGGAACTGACCCATCACGTCGCCGACGACGCGCGCGCACTTGCTGAACGCCTTGTCCGGGCGGTAGCCGCCGTCGAACATGGCGTAGATCACGCGGCGGTGCACGGGCTTCATGCCGTCACGCACGTCGGGAAGCGCACGCCCGACGATGACGCTCATGGCGTAGTCGAGGTAGGAGCGCTGCATCTCGAGCTGCAGGTCGACCTGGTCGATCTTGCCGTGCTGCTCGAGATGAGCCGCCTTCGCGGCGGCCTCCGCTGCGGTCTCTTCGTTGGTCGTGTTGTTGGTGGTGTCGTCAGATGTCAAGGAAACGCACGTCCTTCGCGTTCTTCTGGATGAAGTTGCGGCGGGACTCGACGTCCTCGCCCATCAGTGTGGAGAAAATCTCGTCGGCAGCCGCTGCGTCGTCGAGCGTGACCTGGAGCAGCGTGCGGGTCTCAGGCGCCATCGTGGTTTCCCACAGCTCCTTGTAGTCCATCTCGCCGAGGCCCTTGTAGCGCTGGATGCCGTTGTCCTTGGGGATCCGCTTGCCCGCAGCAGCGCCGTCGGCGAGCAGCGCGTCGCGCTCCTTGTCGGAGTAGACGTATTCGTGCGGGGCATTCGTCCATTTGAGCCGGTACAGCGGCGGCTGCGCGAGGTACACGTAGCCGAGGTCGATGAGCGGCCTCATGTACCGGAACAACAGGGTCAGCAGGAGGGTCGTGATGTGCTGGCCGTCGACATCCGCATCGGCCATCAGGACGATCTTGTGATAGCGCACCTTGTCCGGGTTGAATTCCTCGCCCATGCCGGCGCCGAACGCCGTGATCATGGCCTGGACTTCTGCGTTGCCGAGGGCACGGTCGAGCCGGGCCTTCTCCACGTTCAGGATCTTCCCGCGGAGGGGCAGGATCGCCTGGTATTCCGGGTTCCGGCCCTGGACGGCGGAGCCGCCGGCCGAGTCACCCTCGACAATGAAGATCTCGGAGAGCGACGGGTCCTTGCTCTGGCAGTCCTTGAGCTTGCCCGGCATGCCGCCGCCCTCGAGGAGGCCCTTGCGTCGGGCGGTTTCGCGCGCCTTGCGGGCCGCCATCCGGGCGTTCGAGGCCTGGAGGGCCTTGCGGATGATCTCCTTGGCCGAGATCGGGTTGCGGTTGAACCAGTCGGAGAGCTGGTCGTTGGCGACCTTCTGCACGAAGGACTTCGCCTCTGTGTTGCCGAGCTTCGTCTTGGTCTGGCCCTCGAACTGCGGTTCGGCGAGTTTGATCGACACGACGGCGGTCAGGCCTTCACGCACATCGTCGCCGGTGAGGTTGTCGTCCTTTTCCTTGAGGATGCCCTTTTCCCTCGCGTACTTGTTGACGAGGGTCGTGAGCGCTGCGCGGAAACCCTCTTCGTGGGTGCCGCCCTCATGGGTATTGATCGTGTTCGCGTAGGTGTGGACGCTCTCTGTATACGCGGTGGTCCACTGCATGGCCACTTCGAGCGCCATCTTGCGTTCGTGGTCTTCGAACTCGAAGGAGATGATCTCTTCGTTGACGAGTTCGGCCTTCTTGGCACGGTTGAGATACTCGACATAGTCGACGAGTCCCTTCTCGTACATGAAGGTCTTGTGTATCGGTGCGCCCTCTGCGTCGAGGTGCTCCGGTCGTTCGTCGGTGAGCGTGATGGTGAGCCCCTTATTAAGGAACGCCATCTGCTGGAAACGGGCCCGCAGGGTTTCGAAGTCGAAGTCCGTGGTCTCGAAGGTCTCGGCGCTCGGCCAGAACGTGATCGTCGTTCCGGTCTCGTCCGAGGCTTCGTCCTGGCTCAGCGGGGCGAAGGGGACACCGTCGTGGAAACTCTGCCGCCACACGTGGCCCTGGCGACGAACCGCGACGTCGAGCCGGGAGGACAGCGCGTTGACCACGGAGCTGCCGACGCCGTGGAGGCCGCCGGAGACTGAATAACCGCCGCCGCCGAACTTTCCACCGGCGTGGAGCACGGTCAGGACGACCTCGACCGTCGAACGGCCCTCCGCCTTGTGAATGTCGACGGGGATTCCTCGCCCGTTGTCGGCGACGCGCACGGCTCCGTCGGCGAGGATCTCGATGCCGATCGTGTCGCAGTGTCCCGCGAGGGCCTCGTCCACCGAATTGTCCACAATCTCGTAGACCAGGTGGTGCAGACCTCGGGGGCCGGTCGACCCGATATACATACCGGGGCGCTTCCGAACGGCTTCAAGTCCTTCGAGGACCTGGATATCGTCGGCGCCGTATCCATGCTCCGGCTCGATCAATGGTTCGACTGACATCTGTTATGGAGCTCCTGACCGTCGCGCGGGCGACCCTTGAGTCTACCAAACAGGGCATGGTCTCCCGGCCATAAACGGGGATCTGACGCGTTTTGCCTAGTCGGTTGACCTGTTTTGGCTCCCTAGCCGTAGGTATCGCGTGGACCGCGCCCTGGAATTGATCTGGGACCCTTTTTCCAGGAGGGAGCGTTGGGTCCCTGAAAACGGATTGACAGGATGCCCGCGTCCGGATACCGGACGGAGATGTGCGTCATGATTTCGACACGCATCATGCGCAGCTGGGTCGCCCACGCCGTCGACTCGCAGTGCACGGTCAGGACGCCCTCGTCGATGCCGGCGGGAGTGGAGTGTTTCGAGGTTTCCTCACCGGCGAGTTCGATCCAGGATGCGAGCAGTTCCGACTGCGCGAGGGGTGAGTTCCAGCCCAGTTGCAGGGTCAGGGAGTCGATTGTGTCCCCGAGGCCACGCGGATCGCGGCCGATGCCGAACGGGACACTCGAGCCGGTGTCGTCCCGCACCCGGCGCCTCGCCCTGACACGCTTCGCGTTCGGGTCGCCGAACACGTCCTTGAAGCGCAGGTAGACCCGTGCTGCCTCGCTCTGCTCAGCCATCGATGACCTCCCCGGCGTGGATGTGAATCGTGTGCGCGGCCAGTTGCTTGGGGACATCCTCGAACACGGCTGCCGTGATGAGCACCTGGTCGAATCCCAGGACCGCGGCTGCGAGGCGGCTGCGGCGCGATTGGTCGAGTTCGGCGAAGACGTCGTCGAGGATGAGGACAGGATCCCCACTCGAGGAGTCCCTGCGCAGGAGTTCGGCGGCTGCGAGCTTGAGCGCGAGGGCGAACGACCAGGATTCGCCATGGCTCGCATACCCACGCGCCGGCAGGGCATTGAGCATGAACACCACATCGTCGCGATGCGGTCCGACGAGGGTCATCCCGCGGTCGAGTTCCTTCCTGCGCACACCGGCCAGGGACACACGGAACAGGTCGGCGGTCGCCCCTGCCTCCTTCGCTCCGGCATCATTCGTGCCGACCGATGCTCCGGAGGGAGTGTCCTCCTCGCTGCCGAGGGTGTCATCCAGTCCGAGGATACTGAGTGCGCCGAGCAGGGCCGGCCCGTGATCGGCGCCGACGACGGCCTCATATGCAGTGCGGAGGGGTGTGCCGAGCTCTTCGACGAGCTTCGCCCGCTCGTCGATGATCTCCGAACCGAATTCCACGAGACGGTCGTCCCACACTTCGAGGGTTCCGAGCTGGGTTGTGCGCAATCCGGACGCCCTCGCCGATTTCAACAGGGAATTGCGCTGCCGGAGCACCCTGTCGTAGTCGGCGAGCACACCGGTGAGACGCGGAGACCGGAGGACGAGCAGCTGGTCGAGAAAACGGCGTCGTCCAGACGGGTCGCCGCGGACGAGCGCGAGGTCTTCCGGAGCGAACAGGACGCTCGAGAAATACCGCGGCAGTTCCCTCGTCTTGATCACCGAACGGTTGATCTGCGCCCGGTTCAGTCCCGAGCGGTTGATCTGCACTTCGGCGAGGAGGTCCCGGCCGTTGTACTCGAGTTTGGCCCGGATGATCGCGGATTCCTCGCCGGACCTGATCATCGCGGCCGTCGTCGACACCCGGTGCGAACCCAGTGTGCTCAGGAAGCCGAGGGCCTCGACCAGGTTGGTCTTCCCCTGGCCGTTGCTCCCGACGATGAGGTTCGGTCCCGGCTGGAACGGAACCTCGACCTGCGCATAGTTGCGGAAGTCGGTCAGGGACAGGTGAGTTACCCGCACCGGAGTTCTTAGCGCAACAGCAGGTTCGGCTGGAGCAGGTACTTGTAGCTGTCAGCTCCCGGCTGGTCGCGCGAACTCTGGCTCGTGATCAGGACAGGGCCCGGCTTGTTCGGGTTTTCCGTCTTCGTGAAGGAGATCCGCACGAATTCCGAGTGCACGGCCGTGAGGCCGTCCAGCAGGAATTGCGGCTTGAGGGAAACAACGGTTTCGACGCCGGACAGGATCGCATCGACGGATTCCTTGGCCTGTGCCTGTTCGGAACCGACCGCTTCGAGCGTGAGTCCCTCGGTCGTGAAGGAGAAACGCAGCGCAGCCTCGCGTTCGAGCACGAGAGCGACACGGCGGGTGGCCTCGATCAGTTCCGCGGTATTCATCACGGCGTAGTTGTCGACCTGGTCGGGGAACAGCCGGCGAACCGGCGGGTAGTTGCCCTTGATCAACAGGCTTGTGACGGTCTTCTTGTCGGCGGTGAATGCGATCAGTTCGCGATCGTCGGTGTTGGTGATCGCGACGGAGATCGTGCCGCTGTGTCCGAAGGTCTTGCCGACTTCCTGCAGGGTACGTGCGGGTACGAGCGCGGTGATGGTGTCTGTCGCGACCATCGTTCCGGGGTCCCAGTCGATTTCTCGCACGGCGACACGGTAGCGGTCTGTCGCGACGAGGCTCAGGCTGTTTTCGGAAATCTGCAGCTGGACACCCGTGATGACCGGCGTGACGTCGTCACGCGATGCGGCGACGGCGACCTGGGCGACGGCAGCGGCGAAATCTTCGGCGGGAACCAGGCCGGCCTGGCCGCTGACGACCGGGATGCTTGGATATTCCTCGACAGGCATGGACAGGAGCGTGAAGCTCGCGGTTCCACAGCTGACCGTGATGCGGGAGTCCTTGGTCACGAATGTGACGGGGGCGTTCGGCATCCGGCTGGCGATCTCGGCGAGGAGGCGACCGGACACGAGAACCCGTCCGGTCTCTTCGACCTCGGCGGCGATTTCGGTTTGCGCGGACACCTCATAGTCGAATGACGAGAGGATCAAGCCGGTCGCTGTTGCTTCGATCAGCACACCGCTCAAAATGGGCAGCGTGGTGCGCTGGGGAAGGAGTTTGACAGCAAAAGAAACGGCTTCGCTGAAAACGTCCCGGTTGGCCTGAAATCTCACGAAGTCACTCCTGTCGGTCGGAGACCTGTTTGGCCTCAATGGTAGTCGTTCTCACAACGGCCCCGGCGTCGCTCGGTTTCCTCCGGTGTCGGAGGAAAGGTTGTCGGCCAGAGAGAAGTTTAAGTTTTTGTTAATCTTCTTAACCGTTGTGGAAACTGTGGATAACTCTGTGGATGCGGCTCATTCACTGGGAACTACAAACATGTAACTTGTGGGCAGCCTGTGAGCGTTAATCGTCCCCCGGTTCAGGGCGAGCCTTGCCACCAGCGGAGTTTGCACAAGCTGGACGGTAGTTTCCACAAATTCAGACAAGTTGTTCGACGAGTTTCCACAGGGTTATCCACAACTGTGAAAACTGAGGGATTCTGCGGCTTATTTGTAGCGGTGGTCCTGTTTGATGCGGTTGGTGAGCTCCGTGACCTGGTTGTAGATCGAGCGGCGTTCCTTCATGAGTTCGCTGATCTTCTTGTTCGCGTACATCACCGTCGTATGGTCCCGGTTGCCGAACAGCTGGCCGATCTTCGGGAGGGAGAGATTGGTGAGCTCGCGGCAGAGGTACATCGCGATCTGGCGAGCCGTGGCAACGGCTTGGGAGCGTGAGGAGCCATAGAGGTCCTCGACGGTGAGCTTGAAGTAGTCCGCCGTGTTGGTGATGATGTCGACCGGCGCGATGACGTTGTCTTCGTCGAGGGTGATCAGGTCCTTGAGCACCGTCTGGACGAGGTCCATGTCGACGGGCGTTCGGTTGAGGCTCGCGAAGGCCGTGACCCTGATCAGGGTTCCCTCGAGCTCGCGGATGTTGGATGAGACCTTGGACGCCATGAATTCGAGGATGTCGTGGGGAACCTGGAGCTTCTCGCTCTGGGCCTTCTTGCGCAGGATGGCGATGCGGGTCTCGAGGTCGGGGGCCTGGACATCCGTGATGAGGCCCCACTCGAAACGGGACCTCATGCGGTCTTCGAAACCGGTCAGGGCCTTCGGCGGCAGGTCGCTCGTGATGACGACCTGCTTGTTGTGGTCGTGCAGGGTGTTGAAGGTGTGGAAGAACGCCTCTTGGGTCTCCGCCTTGCCCTGCAGGAACTGGATGTCGTCGATCATCAGGATGTCGATATTGCGATACCGGGACTGGAATGCCGAGCCGCGGTTGTTGGCGATCGAGTTGATGAAGTCGTTGGTGAACTCTTCTGAACTGACATAACGCACTCGGATGCCGGGATAGAGGCTCATGGCGTAGTGGCCGATGGCGTGGAGCAGGTGGGTCTTTCCCAATCCGGAGGAGCCGTAGACGAAGAGGGGGTTGTACGCCTTGGCCGGTGCCTCGGCAACGGCGACCGCGGCGGCGTGCGCGAACCGGTTCGACTGCCCGATCACGAAGTTGTCGAAGCTGTACTTGGAATTGAGCCGGGTGTCGTGCGGGCTCTCGACGGGCGGCGCGCTCTCGAAAACCGATTGGGGCGTCGCGGGTGTCTCGACGTCCCTGGGCAGTGCGGACTCCTGGACCGGACGGAGCGACTCCTGCTCGAGTTCGGGATTAACGACGACGTAGAAGGTCGAGACCGCGCTCGCCTCGGACAGTTGACCCATCGCGGCGAGCAGCGGCACCCGCATCCGCTGGTTCAGCATGCTCGCGGTGAACTCGTTCGGTACTTCGAGATAGAACGTGCCGGCCGCGATGCCCTTGGGTTCGACCAGGTTCAGGAAGCCGTAGAGCATCGGGGTGATGGTGTCATCCGATTCGAGGCTGGTGAGCACTGCCCGCCAGGTGTCCGCGATCGGTTGTTCTTCGGCTGCCATTGTTCCCTCTGTCGATACTGTCTGGTGAAACGCTGTGTGTTGAAACTGCGTGTCGGTACTGTCGATGATTTCTTGAATGCACCCGGAACTGCCGGAAGAGTCGACACCAGTGTGGGCCGAATCGACGGCCTCAGCAAAAGCATCCACAAGGTTATCCACCGCCTGTGCGCAATTCGGGCTGTGTTTTACAGG
This sequence comes from Cryobacterium sp. MDB1-18-1, assembly GCF_004402735.1. Lineage (NCBI taxonomy): Bacteria > Bacillati > Actinomycetota > Actinomycetes > Micrococcales > Microbacteriaceae > Cryobacterium > Cryobacterium sp. MDB1-18-1. The sequence continues at coordinate 15,474 of NZ_SOFR01000016.1, forward strand.
CATTGCGGGCTGCCTGTGGATAACTTGTCCTCACGGTAGTCAATGTCTGCCGCGGCGGCCAACTCTGTTGTGGATTCGGTACGTGTCGTTGACCGGAAACCGAGAAAACATCTGCAGAATCTGCCGTTTACCGCCGTCGGGTTTGACCAGCACCGATTGAGGCCGTAGTTTTAATCAGTTGACCCCAGACCGCGGGCTACCTCACTCTTTCCCGGCCGTTCTACATTTTTTGGCCTGCGGAGATTCAATACGTGGAGACCACACAATGAGCAAGAGAACTTTCCAGCCGAACAACCGTCGTCGCGCCAAGGTGCACGGCTTCCGTCTTCGCATGCGTACCCGTGCCGGCCGCGCGATCCTCGGTGCCCGCCGTCGCAAGGGTCGCACCGAGCTTTCCGCCTAAGCACTCACGTGCTCGCGGGGACCAATCGCATCACGAGCGGCAACGACTACAAGATGGTCGTTCGCCGTGGCGTGCGTGTTGTTGGTCCGCACTTCGTGACGTACCTGCGTGACAATTCCGAGGGCTTACCCCCTCGGTTTGGTTTCATCGTCGCCAAAAACGTGGGGAACGCCGTCCGGCGCAACCGAATGCGACGTCGCCTGAAGGCGGCGTGCTTCGGTCTGCTCCCTACGGTGAACCCGGGCACGGATGTCGTCATTCGCGCACTTCCTGCGGCGCACGAAGTGGAGTGGCCGGTTTTGCAGGCCGAAGTCAGCCAGGCCCTCCTGAGTTTCCAGCGCCGAATTGCGGCGGGCACGACCGGATCCGGCCATCGCCGGCCGGAACGACTGCCCTCCCGATGAGTAGCCCGCGATGGTCGACCTCGTGAAGACGGTGTTGGCGTGGGTCCTTCTGCTCCCACGCAATCTGGGGGTTGTGCTCCTGCGCGTCTACCGCGCGGTGATCTCACCGCTGTATGGCGACGTTTGCAGGTACTATCCCTCTTGTTCGGCGTACGCACTCGGCGCCGTTCAGGAACATGGCCTTGTAATCGGATCCGGTCTGGCTGCACGCCGGCTGGCCCGGTGTCATCCGTGGGCCGAAGGCGGAGTCGATGACGTTCCGCTGAAGCGCAAGCGTCGCTACGCCGTGACGTCGTTTGGATTTGTAGTCCCAGTGAGCCACGGAAAGGGCTGACCCAAAGTATGGACCTCCTAGGTACGATTCTCTGGCCTTTGAAATGGGCTGTCGAGCTCCTGCTCGTCGCCTTCCACTGGTTGTTCACGACCGTTGGCCTCGGCTACAACGATGGCATCACCTGGGTGCTCGCGATCGTGGGACTCGTGCTCGTCGTGCGCGCCGCGCTCATCCCCATCTTTGTACGGCAGATTCGCAGCCAGCGCAAGATGCTCGAGGTCGCTCCCCAGCTCAAGAAGATCCAGGACAAGTACAAGGGTAAGAAGGACCAGTTCTCCCGCGAGGCAATGTCCCGCGAGACCATGGAACTGTACAAGCGCACGGGCACGAACCCGCTGAGCTCGTGCCTTCCCCTCCTGCTGCAGATGCCGATCTTCTTCGCGCTCTTCTCCGTCCTCAACGACGCGCAGCACGCCAAGGCCGGCGTCGGTCCGCTCAACTCCCAGCTTGCGGAGAGCTTCGGGAGTGCGACCTTGTTCGGGGTTGCACCGCTGCACGAATCGTTCTCCACGCAGTGGGCGCTGCTCGTGGCCGGCAGCCCGTACAACCTCGCCGTGATGCTCATCGCGGCGACCATGGTCGTCCTGATGACTGCTTCGCAGTTCATCACGCAGCTGCAGATCGTCTCCAAGAACATGTCGCCGGAAACCAAGGCGAGCCCGATGTTCAAGCAGCAGCGCATGATGTTGTATTTACTCCCGCTCGTCTTCGCCTTCTCCGGTATCGCCTTCCCGCTCGGCGTCATGTTCTACTGGCTGACCTCGAACATCTGGACCATGGCCCAGCAGTTCCTGGTCATCCGCAACATGCCGACACCGGGCAGTGAAGCGGCCAAGGCCCGCGAGGAGCGTCTCGCGCGCAAGGGAAAGCTCATCGCGAAGGATGGCGACATCATCGTGGTCGAAGAGCCGAAGAAGCAGCAGCCGCAGCGTCAGCAGCCCGTCGGCAAGTCCCGCGCCAAGAAGCAGACCGGCCCGAAGAAATAGACTGGTCCGAAGCGACTGAACAGGCCGAAGGGCCTGAACAGAACGACTGAGCAGAACACAGAAGAGACGGACATCGTGACTGAGAACACCGACGTGATCGCCGCGGATTCCCCCGCGGAAGACGACTCCCCCACCCTCGATCAGCTCGAGAAGGAGGGCGACGTCGCCGCGGACTACATCGAGGAATTCCTCGACATCTGCGACCTCGACGGGGACATCGACATCGATGCCCGCAACGGCCGCGCCTACGTGTCGGTCAATTCGACGGATGCCGGAAGCCTGCGCCTGCTCTCCCGCCCGGACACCGTGAACGCCCTGCAGGAACTGACCCGCCTCGCGGTGCAGAACAAGACCGGGTCGTTCTCCCGGTTGATCCTCGACATCGGCGGCTCCCGTGAGGCCCGCCAGGCGGAGCTCGGCGTCCTCGTGACCCGGGCGATCGAGCGCATCGCCGCAGGCGCGACGGAAGCCTCCCTGCCGCCGATGTCGTCCTATGAGCGCAAGCTCGTGCACGACCTCGTCTCCGAGCACGGTTACGTGTCGGAGTCGACGGGCGAAGGCCGCGACCGTCACACGGTCATCACCGCGGCGTAGTTTCACGTGGAACCCGTGAACGACACGCTCGAGATCGAACCGGTCGTCACGGCCGGGCTCTTCGGGGACCGCATCGACGTCGCACGGGCCTTCGCGGCCAACCTCGCGACGCAGGGCGAGGAGCGCGGCCTGATCGGCCCGCTCGAGTTGCCCCGGCTCTGGAGCCGGCACATCCTGAACTGTGCGATCATGGCCCCGCTGCTCCGGCCCGGACTGGTCGGCGACGTCGGGTCCGGCGCCGGACTGCCCGGACTCGTGCTCGCGATCATTCGGCCCGACGTCGACTTCGTGCTGATCGAACCGATGGAGCGCCGGGTGGCTTGGCTGACCGAGCAGGTTGCGGAGCTCGGTTTGACCAACACGACCGTGACGCGCGCCCGTGCTGAGGACCTGCACCTTCCGCATCCGCTCGACCAGGTCACCGCGCGCGCAGTAAGCGCTTTCCGAACACTGATTCCCCTGACGGCGCCGCTCCTCAGGGCAGGGGGCGAGCTCGTGCTCATGAAGGGCGCTGGTGCGCAGGGCGAAATTTCGGCGGCTGCGAAGGAGATTCGTCGCTTCCACCTCAGCAATGTCGAGGTGATCACCCTCGGTGAGGGCGTGCTGCAGGACGTGACGCGAGTCATAAGGGCTACAGTTGATTAGTCCCCGATTGGCGTTTCGCACACGCGAACACGGATCGTGCATCACCCTCGGATGGCTCTTCAACCGTCGAACGTAAAGGTTTCACGTGAAACAACCCGGCCAGGAACAGCACGACACCACGGCCGCACGCGGTTTTGACAGCAGCACTCCCCTCGCCAGGGAAATCACCGAGCTCACGCGCAGGCGTCAGGTGATCGCAGCGGAGAAGCTGCCCAAGCCCGACCGCACCCGGATCATCACGGTGTCCAACCAGAAGGGCGGCGTTGGCAAGACCACGACCGCCGTGAACCTGGCAGCGGCCCTGGCCCGGCAGGGTGCCCGGGTACTTGTGATCGACCTCGATCCGCAGGGAAATGCCTCGACAGCGCTCGGCGTCGAACACCGCGCGGACACCCCGAGCGTCTATGACGTGATCATCAACGACGTAGAACTCGCCTCCGTTGTGCAGAGCAGCCCCGAATTCGGTTCGCTCTTCTGCGTACCGGCGACGATCCACCTCGCGGGAGCCGAGATCGAGCTCGTCTCCCTCGTCGCCCGCGAACAGCGGCTGAGTCGTGCCCTCACCGTGCACCTCTCCGCAATGACGGATCCCTACGACTATGTGTTCATCGACTGTCCCCCATCCCTCGGGCTCCTGACGATCAACGCCTTCGTCGCCGCGAAAGAGGTCCTCATCCCGATTCAGTGCGAGTACTACGCGCTCGAAGGCCTGAGCCAGCTGCTCAAGAACATCGAACTGATCGAGAAGCACCTGAACCCCGAACTCACGGTATCGACCATTCTGCTGACGATGTACGACAGCCGCACCAACTTGGCCAACCAGGTGGCGCAGGACGTGCGCGATCACTTCCCCGACCAGGTGTTGAGTACCCTCATTCCGCGCTCTGTGCGGGTTTCTGAGGCGCCGAGCTACGGTCAGAGCGTGATCAGTTACGACCTGAACTCGGCAGGATCGCTCTCCTACCTTGAAGCAGCAGCGGAAATCGCCAGACGCGGTGCCCCCCAGACAGGAGAACGACAGTAATGGCGAAGAGAACAGGCCTCGGCCGCGGTATCGGCGCCCTGATTCCGATTCAGGACGACCCGACCCTCGCCCGTCCCGTGGACGTGTTCTTCCCGTACTCCCCGGCGGCGAAGGCGAGCGCGGCAGCCGCACTCGCGGCGGCGGGTGACAAGGCCGGGATCGACGCTGTCGGACTCACCGCGGTGCCGGACTCGGGTGCTCCCGCAGAGGACGGCCTGGTCGAGGGCGGTTCTGCTGTCGTCGAGCCGGCGGATGCGGATGCGCCCGTCCTCGTACCGGTTCCCGGTGCCCGGCTCGCGCACCTCAATCCGTTCGATATCGTCCCGAATGCCGTGCAGCCCCGCAGCGTGTTCGACGAATCCGATCTTGCGGAACTCGTGCACAGCATTCGCGAGGTCGGTGTGCTGCAGCCGATCGTGGTGCGGCCCCTCCCCGATCAGCCCGGAAAATACGAACTCGTCATGGGCGAGCGTCGGTTGCGGGCGACCAAGGAAGCGGGCCTCGATTCCATCCCCGCCGTTGTCCGGGAGACCGCGGACATCGACATGCTCCGCGACGCACTGCTCGAGAACCTGCATCGTGCCCAGCTCAATCCGCTCGAAGAGGCGTCGGCGTACCAGCAGCTGCTCGCGGACTTTGGAATCACCCAGGACGAGCTCGCACAGCGAATTGGCCGGTCAAGGCCACAAATCACCAACACGATCCGTCTCCTGAAGCTTCCGGAAGCCGTCCAGGTACGGGTCGCCGCGGGTGTCCTGTCCGCCGGTCACGCCCGTGCGATCCTCTCCGTGGGCGATCCGGAAGGGATGCTTCGTCTCGCCGACAAGATCGTCAACGAGGACCTCTCTGTGCGGGCGGCGGAAGCCGCGGCGACGGCAGTGCCGAAGGCGCAGGCGCCTCGACCATCGGCAGGCAAACGCCAGGGTCACCTCGACGAGATCGCTTCACACCTTGGCGATCGCCTGGACACCCGGGTGAAGATCAACCTGGGCGCGCGTAAGGGACAGATCAATATCGATTTTGCCACGATCGGCGACCTGAACCGGATTCTTGCGGTTCTGGGAGAGCCCGGCTTCGGGTCGAATTAGATCCCTCGGTCGAACAGGCCTGCTCCCCTGCGGTGTTTCACGTGAAACATCACGCACGCACACGCGTCAGGTGAGCCGATTCACTCGCGGAGTGCTTGGTACGAAATAACGCAATTGGCGCGCTTCATCACCGGGGCGCCTGGTCGACGCGACGTTCTGCGCATGTTTCACGTGATACGGTGTCACGAGACGCGAACCCCAGGTATGTTTCACGTGAAACATAGCGTTAGACTCAAGCCATTCTCTATGTAACCGGTGTCTCTAGGGGCCACCGCCGTGCAGGGTGAATCACCAGCGTGCCTGTGGGGTGTGCAGAATGTAGCGCATGTTTCGCGTGAAACGTGCTCTTGCGCGGATTTTCTGCCTCCCGTCATTTCTGGCGCGAGTGTTTCACGTGAAACGTTGTCAGGAAAGACGAGTGGGAACGCCGGTTCTGCGTGATTTCAGGTCTTCAGAAGGCATCCTAAGCCGATTCCGGCGCTCCGGGAATGTCCGATTCGCGCCCCAAAGGGGCTGATTTTCGGGAGAAATGGACGATCTTGTCGGATCGAAGTCAGTCGACGGTCGCGACCGCGGCTCGCGCGAGTGACTCGTAGACGTCGCCGAGCGTCGCACCCGACGCTTCGATGGACTGGGGGACCAGGGAGGTTTCCGTGAGCCCGGGGAGCACGTTGGCTTCGAGGAACCAGACAACGCCGTCTTCGTCGACGATCAGGTCGATCCGGGAGATGTGGCGGAGTCCGAGCAGTGTGTGAATATCGACAGCCGTCTGGGTGACGAGAGTGGCGATGTCCGCGGTGATGCGCGCTGGTGCGTAGAAGAGGGTCTCGCCGGCGTTGTAGCGGGCCTCGAAGCTGTAGACACCATTGACGGGCACGATCTCGACGGCGGGGAGGGCGACCGGACCGAGTCCGGAGTCGATGACCGTGACGGCGAGTTCGGTGCCGCGTACCTTTTCTTCGACGAGGGCCACCGAGTTGTAGGTGTAGGCCTCGACCATGGCCCGCGGAAGCTCGGCCGCGGTCTCGACGATGGTGACACCCTGCGCGGATCCACCCTGGGATGGCTTCACGACAAGGGGAGTGGGAAGTGCCGTCAGGAGATGCTCGAGAACGCTCGCCGCTCCGAGGTCCCGGAAGGTCTCTTTGGAGAGGGCAATCCAGTTCGGTGTCGCGAACCCGGCGCGTCGGACGAGTTCCTTGGCCGTGGGCTTCGTCCAGGCGAGGCTCGCCGGACCTCCGCGGGAGCCGACGTGGGGGATACCCGTCGTCTCCAGGAGCGAGAGGAGCGCGCCGTCTTCCCCGGTGGCTCCGTGCACGACCGGGAAGATGACATCGGGGGCCCGGGTGGTGAGGTCGAGCAGGAGCCCCGCCTGCGGGTCGAGGAGGGTGACCTTGTGGCCGAGGCCGGTGAGCGCGTCCGCGACCCGACGCCCCGAACGGAGCGAGATATCGCGCTCATGCGAGATTCCGCCGGCGAGAACGATGATCGCGAGGGGAGAAATATCGGTCATGATCAGGGATTCCTTGCTAATCGCTTGGGGTGGTTCGTGGGCTAGGAGATGTCGGTCGGCAGCGGGTTGAAGCGACCGGGTGTGCGGAGCGGATCGAGCGAGCCGGTTCCGGCGAACGTTTCGAGAAGGTCGAGCTCATCGCGGACGACGGTCGCGAGTCGACGGACGCCGACCCGGATCTCGGCAGGGGTGGGATAGCAGAACGACAGGCGGATGTTCTGCTGGCCGTCGCCGTCGGCGAAGAAAGCGGTTCCCGGCGTGTACGCGACGAGCTCCTTGACGGCGCGCGGGAGCATCGCCTTGGAATTGAGCAGCTGCGGCAGGGTGACCCAGACATAGAATCCCCCATTGGGATTCGTCCAGGTGAGTTCGGGCAGGTACTCGTCCAGTGCATTCAGCAGGGCGTCCTTGCGCTCGTGGTACACGCCTCGGAAGGTGTTGATCTGGCCCTTCCAATCGGCAGTGGCCAGGTACTCCGAGATCACGAGTTGGCTGAACGAGCTCGGCGACAGAACGGCGGCCTCGTTCGCGAGCACCAGCTTTTCCCTGATCGCGTGGGGTGCGAGGGCCCAACCCACCCGGAAACCCGGAGCGAGGGTTTTGGAGAAGGTGCCGAGGTAGACGACGCCGTCCTGTTCGAGGGAGCGCATCGCATCCGGTGCCGGCTTGTCGAAGTAGAGCAGGCCGTACGGGTTGTCTTCGAGGACGAGGATGTTGTTGGCGCGGCAGATCTCGAGAATTTCGATACGCCGTTCCCAGCTCAGCGTGACCCCGGCCGGGTTGTGGAAGTTCGGGATCGTGTACAGGAACTTGATGGTCTTGCCTGCAACACGGAGCTGCTGGATGTGCTCACGCAGGGCTTCAGGGATGAGACCGTGTTCGTCCATGGGAACATGGTCGACCTCGGCCTGGTACGACTTGAAGATGACCATGGCAGTCACGTAACTCGGTCCCTCGGAGATCACAACGTCACCGGGATCGAGAAAGAGTTTGCTGACGAGTTCGAGGGCGTGCTGCGAGCCGGTGGTCACGACGACATCGTCGGCATGGGCGCGGATGCCTTCGAGGGCCATGACCTCGAGGATCTGTTCGCGGAGAGCGGGTACTCCCTGGCCGGAGCCGTATTGCAGGGCGACGGGACCCTGCTCACGCATGACCCGCTCCATGGCGTTGACCACGAGGTCCGGGGGCAGCGCTGCCACGAACGGCATTCCCCCGGCCAGTGAGACGACCTCGGGGCGGGAGGCGACGGCGAAGAGGGCCCGCACCTCGGAGGCCCGCAGCCCGGCGGCTCGCTCGGCGTAGTGGTGGTACCACGGGTCGAGGTTGTTACCGGCCTGGGAAGAGCCCTGTGCAGTCACGTCACATCCGTTCTGGTGAGGGTTCAATCGTAGGCCCACCCGGATACGACGAAGCCCGCCCGACGGTGCCGGGCGGGCTTCGTTCATCTCTACGTCCGGTGTTTCACGTGAAACCGACCGAAGCGGGGAGAGGGCCTCTAGGCCAGGTATGCGGCCAGGTCGGAAACGAGGACGACCTTCGGCTTGGCGCCGATGACGGTCTTGACGACCTCGCCCTTCTGGAACACCTTCATGGCCGGGATCGACGTGATCTGGTATTTCGCGGCGAGGGCGGGGAAGTCGTCGACGTTGAGCTTGACGATGTCGAGCTTGTCGGCGTGCTCTGCGGCGATCTGGTCCAGGATGGGGCTGACGGCGCGGCAGGGGCCACACCATTCCGCCCAGAAGTCCACGAGGACGGTCTTCTCGTTGTTGATGACTTCCTGGTCGAAAGTCGCGTCGGTAACGGCGCGTGCGGACATGTGTGCTCCTTAGTTGGTGGCTGTTGCGAATGTGGAGTCGCCGGCGCTGGCCAGCAGTTCCGCGGGGAGGGAAGCGAGGTAGTGCTCCGCGTCGAGCGCAGCCACGGTGCCGGAGGCGGCCGCGGTCACGGCCTGGCGGTAGTGCGGGTCGATGACGTCGCCGGCGGCGAAGACGCCCGCCTGGCTGGTCAGGGAGGATCGTCCAGCGACGGCGATCGTGCCGTCCGTCGTGAGATCGAGCTGCTTGTGGACGAGGTGGGTGCGCGGGTCATTGCCGATGGCGACGAAGACCCCTCCGACGGGAAGGATGCTTTCGGCGCCGGAAACCGTGTCGCGCAGAACCAGGCCGTCGACGGCATCCGTGCCCGTGATGCCGGAGACCGTCGAGTTCCAGACGAACTCGATCTTCGGGTTGGCGAAGGCGCGATCCTGCATGATCTTGGAGGCGCGCAGGGTGTCCTTGCGGTGCACAACGTAGACCTTGCTCGCGAACCGGGTGAGGAAGGTGGCTTCCTCCATGGCGGAGTCGCCGCCGCCGATCACGGCAATCTCCTTCTCTTTGAAGAAGAAGCCGTCGCAGGTCGCACACCAGGAGACGCCGCGCCCCGAGAGGCGCTCTTCGTCTTCGAGACCGAGCTTGCGGTAGGCGGAACCGGTCGCGAAGATCACGGTCAGGGCCTCGTGGGTCTCGCCGGAACCGAGCGTGACGGTCTTGACCGCGCCGGTGAGGTCGAGTTCGGTGACGTCGTCGTAGACGACCTCGGTGCCGAAGCGTTCGGCCTGCTCCTGCATCTTCTGCATGAGGTCGGGGCCCTGGACACCCTCGGGGAAGCCGGGGAAGTTCTCGACCTCGGTCGTGTTCATCAGCTCGCCGCCTGCCTCGACCGAGCTCGCGATGAGGAGCGGTTTGAGGTTGGCGCGCGCGGCGTAAATGGCGGCCGTGAATCCGGCAGGGCCGGAGCCGATGATGATGATCTGACGCACGCGTAGACTCCTTCGCAGTGGGGGCAGGGCAGGTGTGGCTGCCTCGCTGCCGGGTACAACACATCCTAATCGGATGCTATTCCGCGCCTCCCAGCCGGGGGCCTGCGTTCACGGCCGGTTGCCAGTGTGCCCGGCCCGGGGACCACCTTGCTGGTGGCGTGCCGGACTAGTTCGTGCCGCGCGGGCGGAACCGGTTGATCAGCGGCACCAGGAAGACCCTGAGTTCATCGCTGCGCATGAGCAGCAGCATTCCGAAGTAGGCGAGCGACATCACGCCGCCGATGATGAGCATCGAAAGGATGGCCTCGAGCCGTCCGGAGACGGCGAAGCCGCCCTCGTGAGTGCCGCCGAGGAGCAGGAGGATTCCGAGGCCGATGATGAGGGGAAGAATCGCGGCGACCAGGTACCGGACGAGGCTCCGCAGGATACGACGGCCGTCGAGACCGCCCAGACGACGCCGCAACAAATGGCCGGCCAGGATCGTTTGCAGGATTCCGGAGACCGTCACGACGAGTGCGATGCCGACGGCGATCCAGGCCGGGGGCAGCAGCGAGCACGCGAGCACTCCGGTCACGACGAGGATGACCTGGAACAGGGTGAAGAAGAACGGGGTGCGGGTGTCGCCGAGCGCGTAGAACGTGCGTTGCAGGACGAAGAGCACGCAGAAGGCGACGAGGCCGAGAATGTAGGCGATGATGACGTTCCCGGTGCCCTGCACCTGCTCGAACTTCCCCTGGGTGAAAACCGCCGCGAACGGGTAGGCGCAGACCAGGATGACCGTCGACGCGAGCACGATCAGGAGTGACGTGCCTCGTATAGCCGACGAGGCATCCGTTCTGAGCTTCGCAACGTCACCGCGGGAGGCATGCTCGCTCATGCCGGTGAAGTAGGCGGTGGCCACGGAAACGGTGATGACCGAGTGCGGGAGCATGAAGATGAGCCAGGCTGTTGCGAGCACGGCGACGGACGCCTTGCCCGTGGCCTGGGTGACGACCTGGGTTTCGACGATCCCGGCGGCCGTGCTGAGCAGGAGCATGCCGAAGGTCCAGCTCGCGGTCTTGCCGGCGGCGCCGAGCCCGACCCCGCGGAAGTGGAAGTCGGGGCGGAAGTGGAGTCCGATCCGACGCCAGAAATAGAAGAGCACGACGGCCTGCGCGACGACGCCGAGCGTGGCGGTGCCGCCCAGCAGTGCAACCATGCCCGGGGTGAAGTCGCTCGCCGTGCGATCACCGTTGGGGTCGGCCCCGGCCACGAGGGCGAAGACGACGATTCCGGCCAGGGCAACCACGTTGTTGAGAACCGGAACCCAGGTGAACGGTCCGAACGACTTTCTCGCATTGAGCACTTCCCCCAGAACCGTGTACAGGCCGTAGAAGAAGATCTGCGGCATGCACCAATAAGCGAAGGCGATGGCGAGGTCCAACTGCGCTGGAGGCAGGTGCAGGCCGATGAAGGGCGTGATGACCGGGACCAGGAGTGTTGCGGCGAGCGTGGTGACCGCGAGGATGCTGAGCGCCAGGGTCAGCAGCTTGTTGATGTACGCGGTGCCGCCGTCGACGTGGAGTCCGGCCCTGACGATCTGGGGGACGAGGACCGCGGTGAGGACTCCGCCTGCGACGATCGTGTAGACGGTGTTCGGGAGCTGATTGGCGAGCGCGAACGCGTCGGCGCTCGTGCCGTACAGGCCGATCACGCCGGCGAGGACGATGACCTTCACGAATCCCAGGATGCGGGAGACGATCGTGCCCGAGGCGAGGAAGGCGCTCGCGCGCCCGATGCTAGCCACGCGGCACGACCGGGGGATCGACGGGGGGCTCCACAGGGGCATCTGTCGCCTGCGCGACCGCAGTACGTTCCCGGCGGCGGCGCTGCACGTTTCTCCAGATCCCGAATCCGAAGAAGAGCACGAGCAGGGCGGCGAAGATGAGCGAACCGAGGCCCTCCCAGTCCGCACGCACGTTGATCGGAATCTGACTGGGCTGGCCGACGACGGAACCGTCCGGGGAGAAGAGGGTGATCCGCAGCGTGACCGCACCATTCCCGACAGCGGCCGTCACGGGGACCTTGACGGTCCTGGCCGAGGACGCCTCGATCGTCGCCTCGATGACATCGCCGCCGACGATGAGTCGGCCGTTGGACGGGACGACCTGGACTTTCACCGTCACGGACTGCCCGAGGGCGTTGTCGAGGGTGATCGGGATGTCGACCTGACTGCCGACGACGTTGATCGGACCCTTCGTGGACACGCTGATCGAGGAGAGCAGTACAGAGGAGTCCGCGAGGCTCGAGTCGACGGCCTCGCTCCAGGCACCCGTATCCTGCGCCCAGCTCGTCGACAGCAGCGCGAGCGTCGTCAGTCGCTGGGTGGCGGTGATGGCGAGCGGTTTGGAGAGTGCCGTCGAGAACGCCGTCACCTCACCTTCACGGTGCAGCAGAGTGCGCGCCGTGAGGATGCGGGCATCGGACACCGCCTGGGACTGGAAGCTCACGTCCGTGGCCGGCGACGCCGCACGTGCGGCGGCCACGGTCGCCGGTGCACGCCAGCCCAGGCCCGAAAGGGCCGCGAGGGTTTCGCTCAACCGGACTCCACCCGGCACGGTGTCACGGTCGAACGTGGCGAGGAGTGTGCGCACGGTCGCGGGACGTTCGGCGGAGACCACCGCGATCTGGGAGCTCAGCTCGGCCATCGCCACCTGCCAGTCGCTATCCGTCGTCGCGGTGGCCGCCGTCCGGAGCGCTGCAGAGATGGGTTCGTCGGTGACCAGGGCGTTTCCATGCCCACCGGCCAGGACCACGTTCGCGTTGGGGGTCTCGGTGAGGTCAGACTGCGCGGTGTTTGCCCCGCCGAGGATGAGGCTCGAGAGGCCGCCCGCCGTGAAGACATCGAGGTCGGCGGCCGAGACCGTGCCCGTCAGCGGCCAGCCGATGTCCGTTGCCGTGTAATTCCAGGCCAGGAGTTGCTCGCTCGTGGGGACTGTGCCCGGAGTGATCACGGGTGCTGAGGTCGGGGGTGGAGTCGGAGTCGCGGTGTCGGTCGTCGTGTCGGTCGTCGTGTCGGTCAGGCCGGCAGGGGCGCTGCCGGTTGCCGTCGGAGTCGGGGTCGGTGTCGGAGTTGATGTTGATGGTGTCGGTGCCGGTGTCGGGGAGGTGAAATCCGAGGCGTTGATCGACTGGTCGAATGAGAGGGGAACCAGGAGGGTGCCGGCAGCGGCCTGGGCCTGAAGGGTGAGGTCGGCATCCGCATAGCCGAGCGGGAATATATCGTTCTTCGCCTGACCGAGGCGACCGAGCCAGGCCACGGCACTCGCCGGTGCCGTGTTGCCGAGGATACGGATCGACGCGATGATCATCGGATCGATCGCAATCGTCACGTCGCGGTTGATCACGCCGTCGAGCTGCCGGCTCAGCCTGCCGCCCGGCGCGGTGTAGGTTTCGAGTGATTTCGCCGGGATGAGACCCTCGGTCTGCTCCGGCACCGTGATCGGCATCACGACAGCGAGGGCCACCGGGGTGACGACCTCGTTGGAATACCAGACGAAGGTGCCCCGCCCCTGGGCGAGGACGGACCCGTCCTCGGTGATCGTGGCCGAGATGCCGCGGGCGCCCCACGCGTTGCCCGAGGTGAGGCCGACGTCCGCGGAGGGCACCGAGATGGCGACGGTCGCCGTTCCCGCTGGCGGGATGGCGGCCGGAAGTGCCGAACGCAGCATCAGGTCGCCGGGCTTGCCCGTCTTGGTGGGATGCAGCCAGGCGGTGAGTGCGCTGCGACTGGTCAGTGCCCGTTCGGCGAGGTAGAGCTCGATCGTGCCGGGGGTGATGGTTTCGGCGCTGCCGTTGGTGATCCTTACGGTGACCGCGAGGTCCTGTCCTGACCGCAGGGGCGCCAGCGAGACGGGGGCGACCGTCACCGTGACCTGGTCCGTCGTCGCAGCATCCGCTGTCGGCGTCGGCGTCGGAGTCGGAGTCGCCGTCGCCGTCGCGGCGGCGGCCGCGCTGGTGGGCGCGCCGGGAATGAAGCCGGACGAAGCCAGGGGAAGCAGTCCGGCGAGGATGCCGATCAGGAGGGCGGAGACGGGGACCCTGAGGTGCGACCAGCGGCCGCTCGCCGCTGTCGGGTGCGCGGGCCGACGCGCAGTACTTGACTCGGCCACCATATAGGGGATTCTACGGCGTGCGCCCTGAGTAACCGGTCTGCGGCTCCCGCGCCGGCGACCAGGAACTAACATGGGGGGCATGCAGAGCGTCGCGACAGCCCTCACGCGGCTGGGCGACCTGGCTGCCACTCCTTCCGTATCCCGCCTGGCCCTGGCCTTCGAGGCTGCGGGCCACGAGCTTGCCCTCGTCGGCGGTCCGGTGCGCGACGCGTTCCTGGGCCGGACCCTGCACGACCTCGATTTCACGACGGATGCGACCCCGGAGCAGATCCTCGAGATCGTCACCCCGATCTCCGAGGCGCAGTGGGATATCGGCCGGGCCTTCGGGACCATCGGGGCGAAGGTCGCCGGCGAGACCGTGGAGATCACCACCTACCGGGCGGACAGCTACGACGGGGTGACCAGGAAGCCGGAGGTCGTATTCGGGCTGAGCCTGGAGGACGACCTTCTCCGCCGGGACTTCACGGTTAACGCGATGGCGTTGCGCCTTCCCGGGCTGACCCTGGTCGACCCGGCGAACGGCATCGGCGACCTCATGGCCGGGGTCCTGCGGACGCCGATCTCGCCGGAGATTTCCTTCGGCGACGACCCGCTGCGGATGATGCGTGCCGCCAGGTTCACCGCCCAACTCGGTTTCACCCTCGACCTCGACACCGCGATCGCGATGGACGCTATGGCGTCGAGCATCCGCAATATCTCGGCGGAACGGGTCTGCGAAGAGCTCTGCAAGCTGCTCCTCTCGGACAACCCGCACGGCGGCCTCGAGCTGCTGGTTGACTCCGGCCTGCTCGACATCGTCCTGCCGGAGATTCCGGCGCTGCGCCTCGAGGTCGACGAGCACCACCACCACAAGGACGTCTACCAGCACACCCTCACCGTGCTCGACCAGGCGATCGGCTACGAGAAGTCCCGGGAGAGCTTCCCGGGCGGACCGGACCTGATCGTGCGGCTCGCCGCCCTGTTCCACGACATCGGGAAGCCGGCGACCCGGAAGCTCGAGCCAGGCGGAATCGTGAGTTTCTACCACCACGATGTGGTGGGCGCCAAGCTCGCGAAGAAGCGCCTGCGTGCGCTGCGCTTCGACAACGACACGATCGCGGCCGTCTCCCGGCTGATCGAGCTCCACCTGCGCTTCTTCGGGTACACCGAGGGAGCCTGGACGGATTCGGCCGTGCGCCGCTATGTGCGCGACGCCGGCGACCAGCTCGAACGACTGCACATCCTCACCAGGGCCGACGTGACCACCCGCAACCGGCGCAAGGCCGACCGGCTGGGCTTCGCATACGACGACCTCGAGCAGCGCATTCGCGAACTCGCCGAGCAGGAGGAGATGGCCGCAGTGCGGCCAGACCTCGACGGAGAGCAGATCATGGCGATCCTCGGCGTGAAACCGGGCAGGGAGGTCGGCGAGGCCTACCGTTTCCTCCTCGAACAGCGCCTCGACGACGGCCCCCTCGGTGTCGAGGAGGCAACGCGCCGCCTTCAGGCGTGGTGGGCGGGCCACGGCCAGTAGCCACTCCTCAACAGGGGCGGATGTGCGCACTTCTCCACAAGCGCTGCTTCCGGCTGCACGGTCCACGCGCGTCCCGGCATGCTCGGACTGACGTGAACACAGACGGCGTGGAGGGCGCCGCGGCGCTGTGGTGGCTTTTGGTCGCCTCATCGAGTAGTCTGGGCAGGTTGTCTGCGCGCCGGATTCCCGGCCTCCGCCTTCAGCACATGCACAACCCTCCTGTTGCAGAGATTCTGCAGCCGTTTAGTCCGAAGGAGGTGGGTTAGTCATGCATCAGTACGAGTTGATGGTTATCCTCGATCCCGAGATCGATGAGCGCACCGTAGCTCCCAGCCTTGACAAGTTCCTCAACGTTGTTCGCAACGATGGTGGAACGATTGACAAGGTTGACGTTTGGGGTCGCCGCCGTCTCGCTTACGAGATCAACAAGAAGTCCGAAGGCATCTACGCCGTCGTCGACTTCACCGCGAACGCTTCTGCCACGGCCGAGCTCGACCGCCAGCTGAAGCTGTCGGAAGCCGTCATGCGCACCAAGGTTCTCCGCGCAGAAGAAGGCATCGCCCAGGTTGCCGTCGCGAGCAAGCTCGCCGCCGAGAAGGCAGCCCGCAAGGCAGCCAACCCGAAGGTCATTGCCGCGAAGGCCGAAGCCGCAGCCGCCCCGACCGCCAAGGTCGCCGCGTCTGTCAAGCCCGCATCGGCTCCCGCCGCAGCAGCCGTCAAGGCCGCAGCCCCGGCAGCTCCTGCAGCCCCGGCAGCGGTCGCCACCCCGGCAGCAGTCGCCAAGCCCGCAGCGGTCGCCACACCGGCACCCGCAGTAGCCGTCGACACCGCCGACAAGGCAAGCGACAAGTAGCCCATGGCCGGCGAGACCGTAATCACCGTGGTGGGCAACCTGACCAGCGATCCGGAACTGCGTTACACGCAGGGCGGGCTGGCGGTTGCCAACTTCACCATCGCATCCACTCCGCGCAATTTCGATCGCGCAGCCAACGAGTGGAAAGATGGCGACGCATTGTTCCTGCGCGCGAGCGTTTGGCGTGAATTCGCCGAGCACGTCGCCGGTTCACTGACCAAGGGTTCTCGTGTCGTCGCTACTGGGCGGCTCAAGCAGCGTTCCTATGAAACGAAGGAAGGCGAGAAGCGCACAAGCTTCGAGCTCGAAATCGACGATATCGGTCCTTCGCTCAAGTACGCCACTGCTTCGCTCACTCGCGCTGCATCGTCCTCCTCCCCGCGCGGCGGTAACTCCGCAGCGGCCGGGAACGACGAGCCCTGGGCAGCCACTCCTCCCGCCGCCGTGAACACCGGTGGCGACGTGTGGAACACCCCGGGCAACTTCAGCGACGAGACACCCTTCTAGCCGATCGCGGCGCTCCGGCGCCGTCAGGCTGAAACGCACTTCTTAAGAAAGTAAGGAAATCATGGCTGGAAAGTCGAGCGGCGACCGCCGCAAGCCGCTCCGCGGAGCTAAGGGTGGCAAGAACGCCGCTCCCGCGAAGTCGATCCGGGTTGGTGTCATCGATTACAAAGATGTCCCCACCCTGCGCAAGTTCATCTCCGAGCGTGGAAAGATCCGCGCCCGTCGTATCACCGGTGTCTCCGTCCAGGAACAGCGCCTCATCGCCCGTGCCGTCAAGAACGCCCGCGAAATGGCGTTGTTGCCCTACGCCGGCTCAGGCAGGTAGGTAGCCAAATGTCGAAAATCATTCTGACGCACGAGGTCTCCGGCCTCGGTGCACCCGGCGACATCGTCGAGGTCAAGAACGGGTTCGCCCGTAACTACCTCTTCCCGCAGGGCTGGGCCGTTTCCTGGACCCGCGGAGGCGAGAAGCAGATCGAACAGATCAAGGCTGCTCGTGTCGCCCGTGAGCACGCCACGCTCGAAGAGGCCCAGGCCCTGAAGGCAACCATCGAGAACACCAAGGTCCGTCTGGTCGTCAAGGCCGGAACGGGCGGACGCCTCTTCGGCTCCGTCAAGACCACGGATGTTGCCGAAGCCGTCGCCGCTGCAGGCCTCGGTGCCATCGACAAGCGCAAGATCGAGCTCAGCCCGATCAAGTCCGTCGGCGAGCACCAGGCAACGGTTCGTCTTCGCGACGAACTGAGCGCCACCATCACCCTCGTGGTGGTTGCTGCCAAGTAAGCAGTCACACTGCCGGCCTAGCGGCGGACTCCCACCGGAGTCCGCCGCTAGGCTCGTTTAAGGCTCCAACCACCCCTTTCGAGGGTGATTTCAGTTGATGAATCCCCACATTTGTACACAGGATTTCTTCTGGGCACCAACGTTCAAGGTGTACTTGAACCAGCTTTTTACCCACAGCTGTGAATAGAATTTATGCCTGATCAAAGTGCATTAAATTTTCAAAGAAGAATAGTTGTCCACAGCCGAGTCCACAGGTTGTGCACAAGCCTCGCGGCGTTTCGCCCTCATTCTGCACAGTGTTATCCACAGGGTGGTTTGTTTCCAGCGGAAACCGGTCCGTATGGTGGGCACGCGGCCGGATTTCGAGGTGTGCCGGAATCGTCCGATGGTGTCGGCGGTCCCTGATAGAACATCACCACGGACAGAGGAGGCACGGTTGTCGATCGCACACCTGGGTCTGGCGGACAAACGCGGTACCGATCTGCGCAACGGCACAGAGACCCGGCACACCGAACGAACGCTCCCCCACGATCTCCTGGCCGAACAGAGCGCGCTCGGCGGCATGATGCTCAGCAAGGACGCCGTCGCAGACGTCGTCGAGACCGTTCGCGCCGCGGACTTCTACATCCCGAAGCACGAGCTGATCTTCGATGCGATCCTGTCGCTCTATGCGCAGGGTGAGCCGACGGACGTCATCGCCGTCACCGACGAACTCACCAAACTCGGCGAACTCTCCCGAGCCGGCGGCGCAGACTACCTGCACACGCTCACGAGCCTCGTCCCGACCGCCGCCAACGCGGGCTTCTACTCCTCCATCGTCGCCGAGCGGGCCCTGCTGCGCCGCCTCGTCGAGGCCGGGACCCGCATCGCCCAGATGGGGTACTCGGGCGAAGGCGAGGTGCTCGACCTCGTCAACAACGCCCAGGCCGAGATCTACGCCGTCACCGGCAGCACAGAGACCGAAGACTACGTGCCGCTCACCGACGCCGTGACGGCGGCAATCGACGAGATTGAAGCCGCCAAAGGCAAAGACGGCCAGATGACCGGCGTGCCGACCGGCTTCGCGGACATGGACGAGCTCACCAACGGTTTCCACCCCGGCCAGCTCATCATCGTCGCGGCACGTCCTGCCCTCGGAAAGTCGACGCTCGCGCTCGACTTCGCGCGCTCGGCCTCGATCAAGCACGACATGCCGAGCATCTTCTTCTCCCTCGAAATGGGCCGCAGCGAAATCGCGATGCGCCTGCTCTCTGCCGAGGCATCCGTGCCCCTGCAGAGCATGCGCAAGGGCACGGTCGACGCGCGCGACTGGACAACCATCGCGGCCACCCGCGGACGCATCAACGACGCCCCGCTCTACATCGACGACAGCCCCAACATGACCCTCGTCGAGATCAGGGCCAAGTGCCGCAGGCTCAAGCAGCGCGTCGGACTCAAAATGGTCATCATCGACTACCTGCAGCTGATGACATCGGGCAAGAAGGTCGAGTCCCGACAGCAGGAGGTCAGCGAGTTCTCCCGGGCTCTCAAGCTCATGGCCAAGGAACTGCAGGTGCCCGTGATCGCCCTCTCCCAGCTCAACCGTGGACCGGAACAGCGTGCGGACAAGATGCCGGCCATCTCCGACCTCCGGGAGTCCGGTTCGCTCGAGCAGGACGCCGACATGGTCATCCTGCTGCACCGCGAGAGCGCATATGAAAAGGACAACCCCCGCGCCGGCGAAGCCGACCTGATCGTCGCCAAGCACCGCAACGGTCCGACGCGAACCGTCACCGTCGCCTTCCACGGCCACTATTCGCGCTTCGCCGATCTCGCGCCCGGTTCGTAGATTCCGCGTTAAAACGACCCCCTCTTCCCCGGTACGCTAGCGGGAGGGCGGTAAAACCGCGCAAGCTTTCGGGTTGTCCGGATTTGCTCGTGGCTGGCCGCCGCGAAGGAGATACCCGCGTGAAGGTTGGCATTGGGCGAGAGCGCATCGAGGGAGAGCGGCGTGTCGCCGCGACACCGGAGACTGTGCAGCAACTACGGGGCCTCGGTGTCGATGTCCTGATCGAGGCCGGCGCCGGCATCGCTGCAGGATTCTCCGATCGCTCATACACGGATGCCGGTGCCACCGTCGTCCCCGAGCTCGCGCTCGATGACCTCGACGTCTACTGCCACGTGCGACCGCTCACCCCCTCGCTCGCCGCCAGGCTCCACTCCGGCCTCGTCACGGTCGGACTCGCGGCCCCCGCAAACGAACTCCCGACCGTCACGGCCCTGGCCGCGGCCGGCGTCACCGCCTTCGCCCTCGAACTCGTGCCGCGCATCAGCCGCGCCCAGTCGATGGACGCCCTGACCTCGCAGGCCCTCGTCGCCGGCTACCGGGTCGTCCTCGAGGCGGCCATCCGCTTCCCGCGGTTCTTCCCGATGTACATGACTGCCGCGGGCACCATCCCGCCCGCGCGCGTCCTCGTCCTCGGCGCCGGCGTCGCGGGCTTGCAGGCGATCGCGACGGCCAAGCGCCTCGGCGCGCGCGTCTCCGCGTACGACGTGCGCCCGGCATCCGCCAACGAGGTCACCTCGATGGGCGGAACCTTCGTGACGCTCGACCTGGATGCCGTCGAGGGCGCGGGCGGGTACGCCCGCGAGCTCAGCGAAGACCGCGCCGTCCGCCAGCGCGAGCTCCTCGCCCCCCACGTCGCCGCGGCGGATGTCCTCATCACCACGGCCGCGATCCCCGGCCGCCCTGCACCCCTGCTCGTGACGCACGACATGGTCACCGGCATGCGGCCCGGCTCCGTCATCGTCGACCTCGCCGCCGAAACCGGCGGAAACGTCGAAGGCGTCGTCGCCGGCGTCGACACCCTCGTTCCGGTCGCGAGCGGGGACGGAACCGTCACCCTCGTCGGGATGAAGGACGCGGCATCCACGATGCCCGCTGACGCCTCACGCCTGTACGCCAAGAACGTCGCGAACCTGCTCGCTCTCATGACGAGCGAGGGCACGGTCGCCCCCGATTTCACCGACGAGGTCATCGCCGGCGCATGCCTCACCCACTCGGGCGAAGTGACGCACGAACCGACCAAGGCCGCCCTCGCGGCCCAGGCCGCGCTGCAAGGAGAAGACTGATGGATCCGATCACCCTGTTGACCGTGGTGGTGCTGGCGGTGTTCGTCGGCTTTGAAGTGGTCTCGAAGGTCTCGAGCACCCTGCACACCCCGCTGATGAGCGGCGCGAACGCCATTCACGGCATCATCCTGATCGGCGCGATCACCGTCGCCGGCCAGACGACCACTATCTGGCTGCTGGTCGTGGCCCTGCTCGCCGTGCTCCTCGCGACAGCGAACCTCGTCGGCGGCTTCGTCGTCACCGACCGGATGCTCAAAATGTTCGCCCCCCGCAAACCGGCCGGCACCGACGCGAAGGACACCGCCAAATGAGCCTGCTCAGCCCCGAATGGACCGGGCTCCTCTACCTGGTCTCCGCCGTCTGCTTCATCCTCGCCCTCCGCGGGCTGTCCTCGCCCAAGACCGCACGGCGCGGCAACCTGATCGGCGCCGCCGGAGCGCTCCTCGCCGTCATCACCGTGTTCTTCTCGGTCCGGATGGACAACATCCCCGCCATCATCGTGGCCATCGCCGTCGGCTCGGCCATCGCCGCCCCGATCTCCCGCCGCGTGCAGATGACGCAGATGCCCCAGCTCGTCGCCCTCTTCAACGGCGTCGGCGGCGGCGCAGCCGCCCTGGTGGCCATGCTCGAGCTCGGTGAAAGCGCCAATGGCTGGACCAGGGTCGCCGTCGTCTTCACGATGCTCGTCGGCGCGGTGTCCTTCGCCGGCTCCGCCGTCACTGTCGGCAAGCTCCAGGGCCTGATCAGCTCCCGCCCGCTCGTGTTCCCCGGGCTGGCCTGGGTCATGGGCGGCATCGTCCTCCTGGCGCTCGTCACCGGCGGCTTCGTCGTCGGCACCGGTGCCGCCGGCTGGGCGGTCGTACTGCTCGTTCTCGGCCTCGTCGTCGGCGCCCTGCTCGTGCTGCCGGTCGGCGGCGCGGACGTGCCCATCGTCATCTCCCTGCTGAACGCATTCACCGGGCTCGCCGTCGCGGCCTCCGGCATCGTGATCGGCAACCTCCTGCTCGTCGTCGCCGGCACCCTCGTCGGTGCAAGCGGCACGATCCTCACCCGCGCGATGGCCGCAGCAATGGGCCGCGGAGTCAGCGGCATCATGTTCGGCGCCTTCAAGGGCGGCTCGACCGCGGGCTCGACCACGCAGAGCGACCGTCCTGTCCGGTCCTCCAGCCCCGAAGACGTCGCCGTGCTGCTCAACTACGCCCAGCGGGTCGTCATCGTTCCCGGCTACGGCCTTGCCGTCGCACAGGGCCAGCACACGATCGCCGAACTCGCAACGACCCTGCAGGCCAGGGGCGTCGAGGTCGTCTTCGCGATCCACCCGGTCGCCGGGCGGATGCCGGGGCACATGAACGTGCTCCTCGCCGAGGCGAACGTTCCGTACGAGTCGCTCAAGGAAATGGCCGAGGTCAACCCCGAGTTCAAGAACACCGACGTCGCCCTCGTCGTCGGCGCGAACGACGTGGTCAACCCCGCGGCCAAGACCTCGCCCGGCTCGCCGATCTACGGGATGCCGATTCTCGACGTCGGCGACGCCCGCCAGGTCGTCTTCCTCAAGCGCTCGATGCGCCCCGGCTTCGCGGGCATCGAGAACGAGTTGCTCTACGACCCGAAGACGACGCTTTTGTTCGGCGACGCCAAGGATTCCCTCACCAAGATCCTCGGCGCGGTCAACGCGCTCTAGGCTCTGTCACCGAGCGGATGCTCCGAGCCGGCCCGCGTAGACTTGGCCAGTCTCGCTACCCGACAACGAGCATCCGCTACCGGCAGGAAGCCGCAGGCAGGAAAGGGGTCTTCGCATGGCCGACGCACCCGACAACGCCCGCACGGACCACCGCACCGCGGGGTATTGGACAGTGCCCCTCGTGCGCGCTGCGATCGCCGTCGTCCCGGCCATCCTGATCACCTTCACCGCGAACCACTCCCCGGACTTCGGGCTCGTGGTGTTCGGCGCCTTCGCCTTCGTGAGTGGCGTCGCCGTCGCCGTGCTGAGCCGCCGCACTCTCGCAGACTCCCGTGAACGCAGCGCCTTCCTCGTGCAGGGCGTCGCCGGTGTCGTAGCCGGGGCGCTCGCGCTCGGCTTCCACGGCGGGGGGCTCGGCTTCTTCCTCTACCTCGTCACGGTCTGGGGCATCGTGACCGGCTTCCTGGAACTGTCGAGCGGCATCCGTGCCCGGCGCAGGGACCCGGCAGACCGTGACTGGCTCGTGATGGGCGCGGCGACCGTGCTGTTCGCGATCGTTGTGCTGGTGCTGCCGCCGAACGTCGTCGTCTCCGTCGGCCTGCTTGGCGCCTATCTCGTGATGCTCGCGGTCTACCTCGGCATCGCAGCGTTCTCACTCAAGTGGGCCGTGGCGGCCGGCGCCGCCCAGGTCCCCCTCGACTCGATTCACCCCGCAGCACCCAACGATTCGGACACTCAGTGACCCAGAACACGCCGCGCAAGCCCAGCCGCTCCGAAGTACTGAAGCCGCTCGAACTGGTCGGCCTCGCCGGCGTGATGGCCCTCTTCCTCGGGCTCGTCGTGCTGATGAGCACGAGGGAGCCGCTGCTCGCCCTGGTCGGGTTCGGCATCGCGTTCATCGTCGTGCTCGTCGTGATCGCGATGCTCGTGCTCAACATCAAGCCCAACGACGCCGAAAAGACCGACATCGACGAGCAGGACAAGGGCCAGCAGCCCTAAGCCGGTCAGCCGAGGTAGTCGACGAGACTGTCGGCGAGGCCGACGTATGCCGCGGGAGTCAACGCGAGCAGGCGGGCCCGGGCGTCCTCCCCGATCTCGAGCCCGGAGACGAAGGCGACGAGGTCGGCCTGGTTGATCCGCTTGCCACGGGTGAGCTCCTTGAGCAGCGCGTACGGGTCTGCGATCGTCGACCGGCCGGCCGAGACCTCCGCCCGGATCACGGTCTGGATGGCCTCGCCGAGGATCTCCCAGTTGACGTCGAGATCGTGAGCGAGCAGGGCCCTGTCGATGTCGATCTCGCCGAGCCCGCGCACGATGTTGTCGAGGGCGAGCAGGGAGTGGCCGAAGCCGACGCCGATGTTGCGCTGGGTCGTCGAATCGGTCAGGTCCCGCTGCATGCGCGAGGTGACCAGGGTCGCGGCGAGCGAGTCGAGGATCGCCGAGGACAGTTCGAGGTTCGCCTCGGCGTTCTCGAAGCGGATCGGGTTGATCTTGTGCGGCATCGTCGATGAGCCGGTCGCGCCGGCCTGAGGGATCTGCCGGAAGTAGCCGAGGGAGATGTAGGTCCACACGTCCGTTGCGAGGTTGTGCAGCACCCGGTTGACGTGGGACACCTTCGAGTACAGCTCGGCCTGCCAGTCGTGCGATTCGATCTGGGTCGTGAGCGGGTTCCAGGTCAGCCCGAGGCCCTCGACGAAGGCGCGGGACACGGCCGGCCAGTCGATCGTGGGATCCGCGGCGACGTGCGCCGCGAATGTTCCGGTCGCACCGCTGAACTTGCCGAGATAGTCGTTGGCCTCGACCTGCGCGGCCAGGCGCTCGAGCCGGTACACGAAGACCGCGATCTCCTTGCCGACGGTCGTCGGCGTTGCCGGCTGGCCGTGGGTGCGGGCGAGCATCGCATCCGCCCGGTATTCGAGGGCGCGCAGCCGGAGCAGTCCGATGGTCGCGCGGAGCTTGGGCAGCCAGACCTCGCGCACGGCGGAGCTCACGGTGAGGGCGTACGCGAGGTTGTTGATGTCCTCGCTCGTCGCGGCGAAGTGGGTGAGCTCGCTGATCCGGTCGAGGCCGAGCGTGGTCAGGCGGCGGCGCACGAGATACTCGACCGCCTTGACGTCGTGGCGGGTGGTGGCCTCGAGAACGGCGAGTTCGTCGATCTCGGCCTGGCCGAAGCCGGTGACGAGGGCGCGCAGCGAGGCCTTGTGTCCGGCGTCGAGCGGAGTGGAACCGAACAGGCTGCGATCGGTGAGGGTGATCAGCCACTCGACCTCGACGTGCACCCGCGCGCGGTTGAGTCCGGCCTCCGACAGGTACTCCCCGAGTTCGGTGACGGCGGCCCGGTAGCGGCCGTCTAGCGGGCTGAGGACCTGGGGGGGTAGTGGACTCATCGGACTCCCTGTCGAATTGCGGGCTCTAGTTGCGCGAAGAGCGCGAGGTTTGCCTTCTCAATCATGCCCAATACCGAGTCAAACAACGCATCGTCGGAATAGTACGGGTCCGGCACGTCGTGCAGGGACGCCTGTTCCTGGTCGAAGCTGAGCAGCAGGCGCACCTTGCTCCTGTCCCGGTCGCTCACCGCCCAGTTGCGCAGGATGCGCTCCTGGGTGCGGTCGAGCACGACGACGAGGTCGTAATCGCTGAACCAGACCGGGTCGAACTGGCGGGCGCGATGGTGGCTGCCGTCGTACCCCTGCCGTTTGAGGGCGGCGACCGTGCGGACATCCGCCTGCTCGCCGACGTGCCAGTCGCCGGTGCCCGCAGAGCTCGTGAAGATCAGCCGGCCGAGCCCGGACCGGGTGACCAGGTCGCGCAGGGTGATCTCCGCCATCGGCGAGCGGCAGATGTTGCCGGTGCAGACGAAGATGATCCGAAAGGGCGTCGCCTCGTCGGGGCGGATCGCCGAGAAGGTCATGGCTCCATTGTCCGTCACTTTTGCCTCCTCCACACCTGCTCGGGGGACTTCGCTTTCCCCGGGTTCCCGTCGGCGGGCGCTCCGGAGGGTAGTGGCGCACAGGATCGGTCTGTCGGGGCCCGCCGGGTCGGCCTCGCGGAAGGGCAGGCCGATGCAGTGGTGGCAGTATCCGCCGGAAACCGACCGGTTGACCGAACTGCGGCACCAGCGGATGCTGCTGCGCACCCTGGCCGACGACATCGCCCTCGCGGCGCGCCGGCTTCTCCCCGCCGGCGCCCCGGCAGAGTGGCGCTCCGAGGCGCAGCGCGCCTACCTCGACCGCCGCTGGGAACTCGCCGCGCTCCTGGCCGGGGCGGAGCGGAGCATCGAGGAGACCCTCACGGCGGTGCTCGCGCGGATCGACAGTGTGAAGGCTCAACTCGCGGCCGAGGAGGTGACGGCAGCGGCCGCTGCGACGACGTCGGTGCCGCAGGCACCGGGCGGAGCCCGGGCGACCCCCGGAGGCTGGTCGGAGTGAGCGGGCCGGGGTCCGGCGA
This sequence comes from Cryobacterium sp. MDB1-18-1, assembly GCF_004402735.1. NCBI lineage: Bacteria > Bacillati > Actinomycetota > Actinomycetes > Micrococcales > Microbacteriaceae > Cryobacterium > Cryobacterium sp. MDB1-18-1. The sequence continues at coordinate 41,320 of NZ_SOFR01000016.1, forward strand.
GGGACTACTGATCTCCGGCGGTGGTGGAACCCTCGTCGCGACGGACGCCGTTCTCGCCGAGGCGGCCGTGCTCCGGGCGCTCCAGACGGAATCCGAGTCCTGGCGCGCCCGGCTCGCCCGGATCCGGGCGCTCGAGTCCTCGCCGACCCCCGCCGTGCGCTGGACGGACGCCGACCCGGGCCTCGGCATCCTGCGGACCGACACCGTGCTCGCCGACATCAGCGAGCGGAGCAGGGCGCTCGCCGACGCGCTCCTGACGGCCGCGGAAGGATACGGGCGCGTCGAACGGGTGGTCGAGCGGGCGAGCGGCGTCGCGGGAGCGTGGCTCGGCTACCTCGTGGGGCGTGCAGCCCCGCTGATGATCCTCGGTGCGCTGCCGAACCTCGCGGCCTTCGTCCTCGGCGGCCTCGTGAGCCGGGCGCTCTTCGGCGACTCTGTGGCCGGAGGGAGCCTGGCGGAGGTCGCGGCCTGGTTCCAGGCGAACCCGGGACTGTTGAGCGACCCGGCCGTCGTCGCCGCGGTGCGCGTGCTCGTGTCCTCCGCCGACGACGCGGCCGTCGGCGCGCTCGGGTTGCCGTTTCCCGCAGCACTCGAACTGGGCGACGAGGGACTCGGCCTGCTCGGAGTCTCCTCCGTCGCCGGGGCGGCGCTGCTCCTGGTCCGTCCGTTCGGCCTGCTCGTGGAGACGCCGGTGAGCGTGCACCGGGTGACCGAGACCGGGAGCCCGGTGCATCCGGCCGTCCTCGCGGCCCTGCCCCCTGACGGTTTCGGGGAGCTCGCGCGGCGGATCCCCGACGCGAGGGCCGACGGTCCGCAGATCCGGATCGAGCGCTACGCCGGTAACGCTGGCTCCCCGCCGTCCTGGATCGTCTATGTCGGCGGCACCGCGGAGTGGGACCCGACCGGCACAGGGCAGCCGTTCGACCTGACCAGCGATGTCGCCGGCGCTGCGGCGGGCGACGCGGGTTCGGGCCCAGGCAACCTCGGCCCCTCCGGTTCGTATCGCGCCGTCGTCGAGGCGATGCACGCCGCCGGTGTCCAGCCGCAGGACCCGGTGCTCCCGGTCGGGCACTCCCTCGGCGGTCAGATCGCGGTCCAGCTCGCGGAGTCCGGAGAATTCAACACCGTCGGTGTCGCCTCCTTCGGCGGCCCGACGGCAGCGCTCTCCATTCCGGCCGGGGTGGAGGCCGTCACCGTCGAGCACACCGACGACATCGTTCCGGCGTTCGGCGGCATGCCGCCAGGGGTCGACGACCGGGTCCTCGTGCGCAGCAGGGCGTTCGCCGCCGGTGAGGCGCCGGCAGGGCAGGCATTGCCTGCGCATTCCCTCACGAGCTACCAGGCCACCGCCCGCCTGATGGACGGGTCGGCGGAGCCGAACCTGCTGCGCTTCCGGGACACCCTGGCCGGGGTCGGCGCAACCGGACCGGCCGAGGTCACCCGGTGGCGCGGCATCCGCGTGACCGGGTGACCTCGGGCGGGCCGTGAACCCGGGCCGTGAACCAGGTGCGGGGGTGGGTTACTGGCGGCCGGTGGCGGGACGCGCGAGCACGCCGAGCAGCCAGCTGATGATGCCGAGAACGAGTGCCCCGAGCACCCCGGTCCAGAAGCCGTCGACATGCAAGCCGAAGCCGAGGCCGTCGGAGATCAGGGCCACGAGCATGAGGAGCAGGCCGTTGACGATGAGCGCGAGGAGGCCGAGGGTCAGAACGTAGAGCGGGAAGGCGATGACACGCACAAAACCGCCGATCACGCCGTTGACGAGACCGAAGATGAGGGCAATGAGGAGATACGTCACGACGATGGCGCCGGTGTCCGGCGCATAGGGTTCGACACTCACTCCCGAGACGAGGAGGGTGGTGAGCCACAGGGCGACGGCATTGAGGATGAGCTTGATCAGGAATCTGGCCATGCGACCACTATGGCACCTGACCGGGCGCTGCGCTTGGGTGGCGCGGCCTGCGGCACGCCCGGTCTCCGCGCGGCTCATGCGGTCGCGCGAATACGCCCCGGCGTAGAATCGCCGAGTGAGCCCCACAGACCAGTCAGCGGTGCGACTGCGCCCCGAAATCATCGCCCTCCCGGCCTACAGGCAGGGAAAGGCGGCAGCCGCGAGTGCCTTCAAGCTCTCGAGCAACGAGAACCCGTTCGGGCCACTGCCCGGTGTGATCGCTGCCGTCGGCGCCGAGACGACGTACAACCGCTATCCGGATGCCTCCGCGTCCGAACTGCGGGAACGCCTCGCCGCACGCTACGGGCTTTCGCCGGACGAGGTGCACGTGGGCAGCGGTTCCGTCGCCCTGCTCTCCCAGCTCATCCTCGCCGCGGCGGGCCCAGGGGACGAAGTCGTCTATTCCTGGCGCTCCTTCGAGGCGTACCCGAGCCTCGTCACCGTCGCAGGCGCGACGAGCGTGCAGGTGCCCAACCGGCCGGATCACGGCCACGACCTCACCGCCATGGCCGCCGCGATCACCGACCGCACCCGCGTGCTCATCGTCTGCAGCCCGAACAACCCGACCGGCACGATCGTGCGCGCTGCGGAGTTCGAGGCCTTCATGGCGGTCGTCCCCTCGACGCTGCTCGTCATCCTCGACGAGGCGTACGCCGAGTTCGTGACCGACCCCGACGCCGTCAGGGGCATCTCCCTGCTGGGCCGCTACCCGAACCTCGTCGTGCTCCGCACCTTCTCCAAGGCATACGGCCTCGCCGGGCTCCGGGTCGGCTACGGCCTCGGGCCGGTTGCGATCCTCGACGCTGCCCGTGCGACGGCGATTCCACTGTCGGTCACGGGGGTCGCCAGTGCTGCCGCGATCGCATCGCTCGATGTCGATGACGAACTCATGGAACGGGTGCGCACCATCGGCACCCGTCGTGACACGATCTGGCGCGCGCTCACCGAGCAGGGCTGGAACACTCCCGCACCCCAGGGCAACTTCATCTGGTTGCCGACGGGCGCGGAAACCGGTGTCGCCGCCGAGGCGCTCGGTGCGGCCGGACTCGTGGTGCGGCCCTTCCCCGAGGGGATCCGGATCTCAATTGGCGAGGAAGAATCTGTGGAAGAACTACTGCGAACCTGCGCGGAACTTGTACAAAATCTACCAATAGGGCATTCGGCCCGGCGGCTAGGTTAGTACGATGGCAGCGCGCGAGAACGACTCACCCCTGGTTCAGGTGCTCTCGACGAGCGGGCTCGTCGAGCCGAGCGAGGCGGCGGCGGAGTTCATGCCCTACCTCGACCGCCTGACCGAAGACGACCTCCGCAGGTTCTACCGTGACATGGTCGTCGTCCGTCGTTTCGACAAGGAGGCGGCGAACCTGCAACGGCAGGGCCAGCTCGCCCTGTGGGTGCCGAGCCACGGCCAGGAGGCCGCCCAGGTCGGCAGCGCGTATGCCACCCGCCCCCAGGACCACGTCTTCCCCTCCTACCGTGAGCACGTCGTCGGCATGATCCGCGGGCTCGACCTCGTCGACATCCTGCGGATGCTGCGCGGCGTCACCCTCGGTGGCTGGACCCCCGAGGATCACGGCAACTTCCATCTCTACACTCTCGTGCTCGCCTCGCAGACCCTGCACGCGACCGGATACGCGATGGGCATGCAGCTCGACGGCACGACCGCGACCGGCAACCCCGAAACCGACGAGGCGGTCATCGTCTACTACGGCGACGGAGCCTCCTCCCAGGGTGACGCGAACGAGGCCCTCGTCTTCGCGGCGAGTTACCAGACCCCGCAGGTCTTCTTCCTGCAGAACAACCACTGGGCGATCTCGGTGCCGGTCACCCGGCAGTCGCGCACCCCGCTCTACCTCCGCGCCGGCGGCTTCGGCATGCCCGGCACCCAGGTCGACGGCAATGACGTGCTCGCGAGCTACGCCGTCACCGCCAAGCACCTCGACGACGCGCGCGCGGGCAAGGGCCCCGCCCTGATCGAGGCGATGACCTACCGGGTCGGTGCGCACACCACCGCAGACGACCCCACCAAGTACCGTGACCCGGAGGAACTCGCCGCCTGGGTCGCGAAAGACCCGATCGTCCGGTTCCGCGCCTACCTGCAGGGCCTCGGCGTCGAGCAGGACTTCCTCGACGCCGTCGACGAGGAGGCCGAGGACCACGCAGCGGATGTCCGCCGCCGCGCCCTCGAGATCCGCTCGCCCGAGCGTTCCGTCATCTTCGACAACGTCTACGCCGAACCCCACCCGCTGATCCAGGAACAGAAGGCCTGGCTCGACCGATACGAAGCATCCTTCGAAGGAGGCGACGCGTGAGCGACACGATCGTGACCGAGACCCCGGTCCGGGAGCCGGCCGCTTCTGCAGTGCCCGCGGCAGCATCCGCCGTTCCAGCCACCTCGGCGAACCTCCCGATGGCCAAGGCCCTGAACGCCGGCCTCCGGCAGGCGATGCTCGACAATCCGAAGGTCCTGATGATGGGCGAGGACATCGGACCGCTCGGCGGCGTGTTCCGCGTCACCGAGGGCCTGCACGCCGAATTCGGCGACAAGCGCGTGCTCGACACCCCGCTCGCAGAGTCCGGCATCGTCGGCACCGCGATCGGCCTCGCCCTCCGCGGCTACCGTCCCGTCTGCGAGATCCAGTTCGACGGCTTCGTCTTCCCCGGCTTCGACCAGATCACCAGCCAGCTCTCCCGGATGCGCAACCGGCACGAGGGCCAGGTCACGATGCCCGTCGTGATCCGGATTCCCTACGGCGGACACATCGGCTCGATCGAGCACCACCAGGAGAGCCCGGAGGCGTACTTCGCGCACACCCCGGGCCTGCGCGTCGTGAGCCCCTCGAACCCGCACGACGCCTACTGGATGATGCAGGAGGCGATCGCCTCCGACGACCCGATCATCTTCTTCGAGCCGAAGAGCCGCTACTGGCCCAAGGGCGAGGTCCGTTTCGGCGCGAGCGGGATTCCCCTGCACGCGAGCCGGGTCGTCCGTGCCGGCTCCGACGTCACCCTCGTCGGCCATGGCGCCATGGTCACTGTCCTGCTGCAGGCCGCCGAACTCGCCGCGGTCGAGGGCATCAGCATCGAGGTCATCGACCTGCGCTCGATCTCCCCGATCGACTACGGCCCCATCCTCACCTCCGTGGAGAAGACCGGCCACCTGGTCGTCGCCCAGGAAGCATACGGCTTCGTGAGCGTCGGCTCGGAAATCGCGGCGACCGTCACGGAGCGCTCGTTCTACCACCTCGAGGCTCCCGTGCTGCGGGTTTCCGGCTTCGACACCCCCTTCCCGCCCGCGGCCGTCGAGACCCACTTCCTGCCGTCCCCCGACCGGGTCCTCGAAGCGGTCGATCGTTCCCTCGCCTACTGACATGCACCGCCCCGCACCTCGCATGACCCACAGCAAGGAATCCAGATGAGCGTCCTGAACTTCACCCTTCCCGATGTCGGTGAGGGCCTCACCGAGGCTGAAATCGTCGAGTGGCGGGTCGCCCCCGGCGACACCGTGTCGATCAACCAGGTGCTCGTCGAGATCGAGACGGCCAAGTCGCTCGTCGAACTGCCGTCTCCGTTCGTCGGCGTCGTCGGCGCCATCCTCGTGGAGGTCGGAACGACCGTGGACGTCGGAACGGTGATCATCACCATCGTCCCCGCCGAGGAGCCCGCAGCCGTCAGTCCGGCTCCGGCCGCTGCTCCCGCTGCCGTGACGGCGGATGCCGGAGCAGGACAGGTCCCCGCCGCACACGTCACCGAGCTGGCCGGCGCAGCCCTCGACACCGGGTCGACCATCACCGCTGAGGAGCCGAAGGTGCTCGTCGGTCGGGGAGCCGCTCCGAGCGTGCCGACCCGTCGCCGTCGGGGATCCGACGGTGCCGCGCCGCACGCCTCGATCGCTCCTCCCGCGATCGAAACGCCCCGGCCGGCCGCCGCAGCCCAGGCGCGGGCGCCGCGCGCGGCATCCGCCGGTCCCGTCATCGCCAAGCCCCCGATTCGCAAGCTCGCGAAGGACCTCGGCGTCGATCTCGCCCTCGTCGAGGCGACCGGCCCCGTCGGCGACGTCACCCGCGAGGACGTGCTGCGCGGGGCGACCCAGGCGAGCGTGTTCCGCAACATCCAGACGCCCGAGTGGCCGAGCGACCGTGAGGAGCACATCCCGGTCAAGGGCGTGCGCAAGGCGATCGCGCAGGCCATGGTCGGCAGCGCGTTCACCGCGCCGCACGTCAGCCTGTTCGTCGACGTCGACGCCACGCGCACGATGGAGTTCGTCAAGCGCCTCAAGGCCTCGACCGACTTCGCCGGGGTGCGGGTCTCGCCGATGCTGATCATGGCCAAGGCGATGATCTGGGCCGTGCGCCGCAACCCCACCGTGAACTCGGTCTTCACCGATCAGGAAATCATCATCAAGCACTACGTGAACCTCGGCATCGCCGCGGCCACCCCGCGCGGGCTGATCGTGCCGAACGTCAAGGAAGCCCAGGACATGAGCCTCCTCGAGCTCGCTCGCGCCCTCGAGACGCTCACCCTCACGGCGCGCGACGGCAAGACGACGCCGGCAGACCAGGCCGGGGGCACGATCACGATCACGAACATCGGCGTCTTCGGCATGGACACCGGCACCCCGATCCTCAACTCCGGCGAAGCCGGGATCGTCGCCCTCGGCACGATCAAGCCCAAGCCCTGGGTCGTCGACGGCGAGGTGCGCGTGCGCCAGGTCACGACCATCGGCGCGAGCTTCGACCACCGGGTCGTCGACGGAGACGTGGCGAGCCGCTTCCTGGCGGATGTCGCGAGCATCATCGAGGAACCGGCCCTCCTCCTCGAATAGCGGGTTCAGACTTTGGGAAGGCTTACCTCACCAGCTCTTTAACGCGCTGGTGAGGTAAGGCTTTCCACGCTGGCGGACGTGGATTCCCTGTGGTCTGATGTTCCAATGACCTCCATCGCCCCCGCCAGAATCGCCCCCGTCGCTCCTGCGGTCGAAGCCGCAGCCGACGACCGGAAGCGCACCGAGAGCCACGCCGGCCGCCTGAACTGGCTTCGCGCCGGGGTGCTCGGCGCCAACGACGGTATCGTCTCCGTCGCAGCCCTCGTCGTCGGCGTCGCCGGCGCGAGCGGCTCGACCGCAGTCATTGCCGCGGCCGGCACAGCCGGTCTCGTCGGCGGGGCGATCTCGATGGCCCTCGGTGAATACGTCTCCGTCAGCAGCCAGAGCGACAGCCAGCGCACCCTGATCGCGCGCGAGAAGCACGAACTGAGCATCGACCCGGAGGGCGAGCTCGAGGAACTCGCGAAACTCTACGAAAAGCAGGGCCTCGCGCCCGCGACCGCCCGCCAGGTCGCCACGGAATTCACCGCGATCGACCCTGTGCGCGCCCACCTGCTGGCCGAGCACAGCATCACGGAAGACGACGTCGTCAGCGCCTGGCATGCCGCCTGGGTCTCCGCCGCGGCGTTCACCCTCGGCGCGCTGCTCCCGTTCCTGGCGATCCTGCTCCTGCCCGCGAGTGTGCGCATCCCGATCACCTTCGGCGCCGTGCTCGTCGCCCTCGCCGCCCTCGGCGCGACCGGCGCCCACCTCGGCGGCAGCCCCAAGCTGCGGGCGATCATCCGCGTCGTGCTCGGCGGCGCCGCCGCGCTCGTGGTCACCTTCCTGATCGGGTCCCTGCTCGGCACCTCCGGCGTCGTCTAGCCCGCCAGCCACCAAGCGGTGGCGAGCCCACCTAATGGTTTTGACAATCATTATCAATAGGGATAGCGTCGCTTACGTGACCCCCTCGAAAATCCTCGTACCCGCGCTCCTGGCCGCGGCCGCGCTCACCCTCAGCGGATGCTCGGCCACGACGCCCGGTTCGGCCGGAGGCTCCGGAGGAGCATCGGGCGACCTCCGGGTCGTCGCGACAACCACCCAGGCCGCCGACCTTGCCCGCAACGTGATCGGGGATGCCCCGGGCGTCACGCTGACCCAGCTCATCCAGCCGAACCAGAGCGCGCACAGCTACGACCCGTCCGCGGCCGACCTGACCGCCCTCGGCCGCGCCGATGTGCTCGTCATCAACGGCGTCGGCCTCGAGGAATGGCTCACCGACGCGATCGACGCCTCCGGCTTCCATGGCGTCACGATCGACTCCGATGCGGGCATCACGATCGCAGAGAGCGGCGCCGGAAACGACGAGGCCCCCCACACGGCGGATGCCGCACACGACCACGCGGGCGGCAACCCGCACATCTGGACCGACGTCGCGAACGCGGAAGCCATGACCCGCACCATCGCCGCCGGTCTCGCGGCCGCGAGTGCCGCCGACGCCGACCGGGCAGCTGCCTTCACGGCCAACGCCGCCGGCTACGGAAGCACGCTCGCAGCGCTCGACGGCTGGATCCGCACGAACATCGACCCGGTCCCCGCCGCGGAGCGGCTTCTCGTCAGCAACCACGACGCCTTCGGTTATTTCACGGCCGCATACGGCATCACCTACGTCGGCAGCGTGATCCCGAGCTTCGACGACAACGCCGAACCGAGCGCAACCGAAATCGACCAACTCGTCACGAAGATCAAGGCCACCGGCGTCAAGGCCGTGTTCTCCGAGGCCTCGATCAGCCCCAAGGCCGCCGACACGATCGCCCGGCAGGCCGGCGTCACCGTGTACTCCGGCGACGACGCCCTGTATGGCGATTCCCTCGGCCCGGCCGGCAGCGACGGTGCCACCTACGTCGCCTCTCAGCTGCACAATGTGCGCCTGATCCTCGAGTCCTGGGGCAGAGTCCCCACCGCCGTACCGGCAGACCTGCGAGAGTGAACACGTGAACGAGAACGATTCTCAACCGCGGACCGCCGCGCCGCTCGCCCTCCACGTGGCCGGGGCATCCTTCGCATACGCCCAGACGCCCGCGCTCGAAGACGTCGCCTTCGACCTGCGCGCGGGTGAGGCCGTCGCCCTGATCGGGCCGAACGGTTCGGGAAAGTCGACCCTACTCAAGGGAGTGCTCGGCCTGATCCATCGCACAGCAGGCACGGTCGAAGTGCTCGGTGAATCCCCGGCCCCCGCAGGCGCGGTCGGGTACGTGCCCCAGGCCGACGAGCTCGACCCGGAATTCCCGGTCACCCTCGAACAGGTGGTCATGATGGGGCGATACCGTTCCCTCGGCTGGCTGCGCCTGCCCGGCAAACGCGACCGCGCGCACGTCGCAGCGGCCCTCGAGGCCGTCGGCCTCTCCGAACGCGCCAGGACCCGGTTCGGCGAACTCTCCGGGGGCCAGCAGCAGCGCGGCCTCCTCGCCCGCGCCCTCGCATCCGGGCCCCGCCTGCTCCTGCTCGACGAACCGTTCAACGGCCTCGACCAGGAGAACCGCAACGCGCTCGTGGACACCGTGAAGCGACTCAAGGCCGACGGCGTTGCCGTGCTCATCTCGACGCACGACCTCGAACTCGCCCGCGACGTCTGCGAATCGGTCCTGCTGCTGAACGGCGGCCAGGTCGCCTTCGGCCCACTCGACGAGGTGCTCAGCCTTGAGAACGTCCAGCGCACCTTCCGGTCCGTCGGGGTCGAACTCGACGAGCACACCGTCGTCGTGCCCAGCCACACGGGGCACTGAGTGGATGCCTGGGGCGCGCTTCTCGACGCCTTCTCCCTGCCGTTCATGTCCCGCGCCCTCGTGATGCTCCTCGTGCTGAGCCTCGTCGCGGGCATCGTCGGCGTGCTGGTCAACCTGCGCGGGCTCGAATTCATCAGCGATGGGCTCACCCACGCGGTGTTTCCCGGCATCGCGATCGGGTTCGTCTGGGGCGGCCGTGAGGGCCTCTTCGCGGGGGCGATCGTCGCGGCAGTGCTCACTGCGATCGTGTTGGCGGTGCTGATGCGCAAGGCTGTGCCGGTCGACGCCGCGATCGCGATCGTGTTCACGGCCATGTTCAGCATCGGCGTGATCGTCGTGTCCCGGCAGACCAACTACGTCGGCCAGCTCGAACAGCTCCTGTTCGGGCGGCTGCTCACGATCAGCGTGGTCGAGGTCGTCCAGACGATCGTGATCTGCGCGATCGCCCTCCTCCTCGTGGGAGTCACACTCAAGGAGCAACTCTTCCGCGCCTTCGACCGCACCGGGTTCTCCGCCGTCGGCTACCGGCCCTTCGTGCTCGACCTCGTGCTCAACGTGGCGATCGCGCTCGTCGTCGTCGCCGCGTCGAGCGCCGTCGGAACCCTGCTCGTGCTCGCGGTGCTGATCGTTCCCGGCGCGGTCGCACGGCTCGTGACCGTGCGCCTGTGGCTGCTGTTCCCGGTCGCGGCGGTGTTCGCCGCCGTCGCGGCGTGGCTCGGCCTCTCCCTCGGCTATGTGGCATCCGTGGGGGCCGGCATCAACCTGCCGAGCGGCGCGACCGTCGTGCTCGTACTCGTCGCCGGGTACGCCCTCGCCCTCGTCGGCCGACTCCTGCTCGACCGGCTGCGCGCGCCGCAGCCTCGGCCCGCGGCGGTGCTCTGATGGATTACTTCAGCACCGCCCTCATCGCCGCGACCGTGATCGGCGCACTCTGCGGCCTCGTCGGCTCCCTTGTCGTGCTGCGCCGGCGCACCTTCTTCGCCCAGGCCCTCACCCACGCCACCTTCCCCGGCGCGGTCGCCGCGGCCATGCTCGGGCTGAGCATTCCGCTCGGGGCTTTCGTCGCGAGCATCGCCATCGTCGGAATCATGACCGTGATCGGCCGGGTGCGCCGCCAGGGCAGCCAGGTGGCCTCTGGCATCGTCCTCACGGCGGGCTTCGCGCTCGGGGTGCTCCTGCAGGCGCTCAACCCGTCGCTGCCCGTTCACGTCGATTCGTTCCTCGTCGGATCCATCCTGACCACGACCGGTTCCGACATCGGCCTCGCCGGCGGCGTCCTCGTGGTCGCCGTTCTGGTGATCGTCTTCTTCGGCAAGGAACTGCTGTTCTCGACCTTCGATGCGAGTGGATACCGCGCGGCCGGATACCGGGAATGGCCGATGGAACTCTTGACCCTGGGCCTCATCACCGCGACCGTCGTGACCGCGATGCCCGCGGTCGGCGCGATCCTCGCGATCGCCCTGATCGCAGCCCCCGCGGCCGCCGCACGCCTGCTCGCCCGCACCGCGGGGCAGATCCTCATCGCGGCACCCGTCCTCGGGGCGACGGCCGGGATCAGTGGGGTACTGCTCTCGCGCGCCCTCGACGTCGCCGCCGGGCCCGCGATCGCGCTCACCGCAGCAGCGTTCTTCCTCCTGGCTCTCGCCGTGCGTCAGATCCGCTCCCGGGCCGGCAGTTCCCGGACCGCCGCCCTGCCCACCCGGCCGGCTTCCGGTCGTGCCGCCGCCCGGGCGAGCCTAGGGTGGGAGTCATGAAGCGCAACACCTGGCAGCGCGAGGCCGTGCGCACCGCCCTCAGCGACACGGTCGGATTCGTGAGCGTGCAGGGCCTGCACACCCGCCTGCACGCCACCGGATCCCCGATCGGACTCGCGACGGTCTACCGCGCCCTCGCCGACCTCGCGGGCGAAGGCGAGGCCGACTGCCTGCAGTCGCCCGACGGCGAAAGCCTCTACCGGGCCTGCAGCACGACAGACCACCACCACCACCTGATCTGCCGGCACTGCGGCCTCACCGTCGAAATCGAAGCGGATGCCGTCGAAACCTGGGCGAAGAACGTCGCCGCCGAGCACGGCTTCACCCAGGCCGCCCACGTCGTCGACGTGTTCGGCCTGTGCGCGGCGTGCACCGCGGCATCCGCCGCCGCCATCGCCTGAGCGGAGTTGCGCGGACACCCGTCGACCCGTAGAGTTGGCGGTTGCTGCGCATATCTTTGCGTGCACTGCCGGAATACATCGGCTTCGCTTCCTGAACCAGTGAAGTGGAACTGCTGTGCCCGGCCGACAAGAGATCTTGGGAAGGGCATTCGCCCTTCGGTATTGGAGGAGAACCATGGCAGCAACCTGCCAGGTGACCGGAGCCGTTCCCGGCTTTGGACACAACGTTTCGCACTCGCACCGACGCACCAAGCGTCGTTTCGACCCGAACGTACAGACCAAAAAGTACTACGTGCCTTCGTTGCGCCGTAACGTCACCCTGACCCTCTCGGTCAAGGGAATCAAGGTTATCGATGCTCGTGGCATTGAGTCGGTCGTCAAGGACCTGCTCGCCCGTGGGGAGAAAATCTAATGGCCAAGCAGCATGACGTCCGCCCGATCATCAAGCTCCGCTCGACGGCCGGCACCGGTTACACGTATGTGACCCGCAAGAACCGTCGTAACGACCCCGACCGTCTCGTGCTCAAGAAGTACGACCCCGTAGTTCGCAAGCACGTTGACTTCCGAGAGGAGCGCTAACACATGGCCAAGAAGAGCAAGATCGCCCGTAACGAACAGCGCAAGATCGTTGTTGCCCGTTACGCCGTCAAGCGCCTGGAGCTGAAGAAGGCCCTCGTCGACGAGTCCGGTACGGACGAGTCGCGCGAGGCAGCCCGCCTCGGCCTCCAGAAGCTTCCCCGCAACGCTTCGCCGGTGCGCGTGCGCAACCGCGACGCCGTCGACGGTCGCCCCCGTGGCCACCTCTCCAAGTTCGGCATCTCGCGCGTGCGTTTCCGCGACATGGCGCACCGCGGCGAGCTGCCCGGCATCACCAAGTCCAGCTGGTAACACCCGCTGAATCGCTTCGCTGAACTCCGGTTCCGCGAATGAGGGGATGTCGACTTCGGTCGACATCCCCTTTCTCGTACCCGGGCGGATGTCTCGTCGAGGGACCCCGGATTCCGCGCACAGCGGAAATGGCACTCCCGGAAGGGCAAAAAGCGCCCCAAGATGCCGAAAAACGCCGGAAATACGCGGAAGTTCCCGGAACTCTGTTAGATTCAACGCGGTCCAACCGACCAACGGATGCGCCTTCTGGCGTCGCCCGCATTACCCGCATACCTGTTTTTTACAGACGAAGGTCCGAGGAGGACACTCAATGGCTGACAAGTCGCTGAACAAGACCGAGCTCGTTGCCAAGGTTGCCGCAGACTCTGGCCAGAGCCAGGTTGCCGTCGACAGCGTGCTCAACGCATTCTTTGCCGCACTCGCCGAAACCGTCGCGAGCGACGGCAAGGTCACCATCCCGGGCTGGCTCGGCGTCGAGCGCACCGCCACCGCGGCGCGCACCGGCCGCAACCCGCAGACCGGCGAAGAAATCGCCATCGCAGCAGGCCACCGCGTCAAGCTGACCGCCGGCAGCAAGCTGAAGGCCGCCGCCAAGTAACATCGGCACCCGTTCCACCTGCTTCACCCGCTTCATCTGCTTCACCTGCTTCATACAGAGGAGGGCGTCGGCTTCGGCCGGCGCCCTCCTCTGCGTCCGGTCCGTGGCATCCGCTCTCGGCATACCCACCCGGCTGGCCGGTTAAGCTGGAGCCGTGCCTCGTCTCGTGCGGATCTCTGGTCCTGCAGCCCTCCTCCTGGTGGCCGTGCTCTCGACCCTGCTGGCCCTCGCCTACGGCGGCGGCGCTGCTGCGCAACTGCTCGCAGACCCGGGGCCGCTCGTGCGCTGGGGACTCCCGGTGGCGAAGCTGCTCGTCAACCTCGGTGCTGCGGGCACGATCGGCGCCCTCGTGCTCGCCTGCTTCGCGCTCAGCCCCCGCGAGAACGCATACGGCACCTCGCTCGACTTCGCCGCGGGAGCCGCGGCACTCTTCACCGCCGCCTCCGCTCTCACCGGGTTCCTGACCTTCCTGCAGGTGACGGATGTCCCGTTGGCCTTCGACGACCGCTTCAGCGCGACCGCCGGCCAGTTCTTCAGCCAGATCGAACTCGGCCAGGCTTGGCTCGCGACCACGCTCATCGCCGCGGGCGTCACGGTGCTGTGCTTCGCGGTGCGCAGCCAGACCGGGCTCGTTTTCGTCACGGCCCTCGCGATCGGCGCCCTCGTTCCGATGGCGCTCCAGGGCCACGCAGCGGGCAGCCAGGGCCACGACGTCGCGATCACGGCACTCGGACTGCACCTCGTGTTCGCGGCGATCTGGCTCGGCGGGCTCCTGACGGTCGTCGTGCTCCGCAAACAGCTCGAGGGCACGCGTATCAACGCCGTCATCGGCCGGTATTCGACGCTCGCCCTCGTGAGTTTCATCGTCGTCGCGGCCTCCGGTTACGTCAGCGCCGAACTGCGGATCGGCAGCATCGACCGGCTTCTGACGCCGTACGGCATCCTCGTGCTCGTGAAGGTCGTCGCCCTCATCACGCTCGGCGGTTTCGGTGTGTTGCAGCGCCGGTTCCTCGTCGAGCGGATGCGCCGGGCCACGCTCGCGGGACCGGGCGCCGCCGGCCGCAGCGCGGGCACCTGGTTCTGGTGGCTCGTGGTCGGCGAGCTCGCTTTCATGGGACTCGCCTCAGGGGTTGCTGCGGCGCTCGCCCGTACCGCGACCCCGGTCGCCCAGGTCGTGGCGACCCAGGTCGCCACCTCGACCCCCGCGCAGATCCTCACCGGCGAGCTGCTGCCGCCAGAGCTGACCTTCGCCCGGTACTTCACCGAGTGGGACTTCGACCTGGCCTGGGTGCTGTTCTGCGCCTTCGGGATCTTCTTCTACCTGGCCGGGGTCTACCGGTTGCACAAGCGCGGTGACTCCTGGCCTGTCTACCGGACCGTGTCCTGGGTGGTGGGGATGCTCATCCTCTTCTACATCACCAACGGCGGCGCCAACCTGTACGCGAAGTATCTGTTCTCGTCGCACATGCTGATGCACATGGCGCTCACCATGCTGGTGCCGGTGTTCCTCGTGCCCGGTGCCCCGATCACCCTTGCCGCCCGGGCCATCCACAAGCGCACCGACGAGAGCCGCGGAGCCCGCGAGTGGATCCTCCTCGCGGTGCACTCCCGGTACGCGGGCGTCCTGACGAACCCGATCGTCGCCGCAGTGCTCTGGGCCGGCTCCCTCTGGGTGTTCTACTACTCGAACCTGTTCAGCTGGGCGACGACCGACCATATCGGGCACGAGTGGATGGTCGTGCACTTCCTGATCACCGGGTACCTGTTCGTGCAGTCCCTGATCGGCATCGACCCGGTGCCGTACCGGCTGCCCTACGCCTTCCGGCTGCTGCTGCTGCTCGGCACGATGGCGTTCCACGCCTTCTTCGGGGTCGCCCTGATGACCGGGACGGGCCTGCTCCTCGCCGACTGGTACGGCGCGATGGGCCGTACCTGGGGGGTCAGTGCGATCGCCGACCAACAGCTGGGCGGCGGCATCGCCTGGAGCGTCGGCGAGATCCCGACGATCGCGCTGGCGATCGCCGTCGCGATCCAGTGGTCCCGCAGTGACGAGAAGGAAACCCGGCGCAAGGACCGCAACGCCGACCGGACCGGCGAGGCCGAGCTCATCCGCTACAACGCCCAGCTCGAGCGGCTCGCCTCGCGCGACACCCGGCAGCCCTAGTCCCTGCCGGAATCGGTCAGCGGAGCTGGATCGCGAGCGACCCGTCGGCCCCGACCACGACCTGGATCGCGACCGCGAACGGAACATCCTCATCCCGGGTGCTGAGGTCCCCGTCGAAGAGCGACTGCACGGCGACCTTGATGTGCGCCCTGCCTGCCGTCGCCGGCATGTCGAAGGCGGTGTCCCCGGCGGCGAGCGTCACGGCCGGGTATTCGGGAATCGACCAGGTCGGCACCGACTTGACCCTGTCGTTGATCTCGATCCCGAAGGGGCAATCCGAGGGCTGCAGGACCGTCTGCGTCGCGCAGGAATCGAGGAAGGCGTTGAGCTCCGACTGGACCTGCCCGACGAAGGACGCGTTCGGTTCGGCGTCGACCGAGACATCCGTCGCCCCGGACTGCGTGACGGGAACCGACTGCGGCGCCGCGGTCAGCAGGGCCGACTCGTGCGCGATCGTGTACCGGGCCGGGGCGAACGCGAGGTACGCGGCCTGGTTCGAGAACGTCACCGGGGCGTCGGCCGCCGCGTGCGCGCGCGTGTCGAGGGTGAGGCCGTTGACCGAGAAACTCGCCTCGTGCAAGACCGTGACGCCGAGCACCGCGAGGGGGCTGGTGTCGAAGCGCCACGAGTCGAAGACCGCCGCGTACGTTCCCGCCCTGGCCACCCGGAACTCCATCGTCTCCGGAGCACCGTCGAGGTCGAAGGCGTAGATCACGCTGTGCACCTCGGCGGTGCCGGTGCCTGTGCCTGTGTCGGCGGCGTCCGGCTGCACGGTGTCGCTGACGAGCCTGATCGCGGTGATCGAACTGAGCACGGATGCCCGCAGCAGCGTGTCGGGAAGTTCCGTCGGCAGGCCCGCCGCCGTCAGCTCTGCCGTGGTCGGGGTCACCCCCGGCAGGGTGAGTGCGCTCGCGGTGTCGTGTCTGGCCAGGGCGTCGAGGTACTGGCGCACAAAACCACCCGCGCTGTACACCTCGCGGTTGAGCGAACCGATCGCCGCGAACAGCGCGGCGACGAGGAGGACGACAACCACGACGACGGCGACGAGGGTTCGGCCCCGGTCGCGCGGGGCCGTGCGGTCGCGGTTGCTCACGTCCACATTCTACGGGCGCGATTCTGAGGTGCCGGCGTGCGTGGGTGCGGGACGGGAGCTGCGATGTCCACGGATGCCCGGCATCCGCCCCCGGCACCGGCCCGGGCGGATACAGTGGAATGTTCCCTCCATTCCTACTGAAAGCGACCCGTGTCCCCGATTTCGTTGTCGCGTGAGCAGGCCGAGGTCTACCAGGCCATCGAGAACACGCGCCAGAATGTCTTCGTGACGGGGCGCGCCGGCACCGGCAAGTCGACGCTGCTGAACCACCTGTCGTGGAACACCAGCAAGCAGATCGTGATCGCCGCCCCGACCGGTGTCGCGGCGCTCAACGTGGGCGGGCAGACGATCCATTCGCTCTTCCGGCTGCCGATCGGGGTCATCGCCGACCACGCGATCGACCAGAACGACCAGGTCAAGAAGCTGCTCAACACGATCGACACCGTCGTGATCGACGAGGTCTCGATGGTCAACGCCGACCTGATGGACGCGATCGACCGCAGCCTCCGGCAGGCCAGGCAGCGCCCGAACGACAGCTTCGGCGGCGTGCAGATCGTCTTGTTCGGCGACCCGTACCAGCTCGCGCCCGTCCCCGGCGATTCCGACGAGCGGGCGTACTTCACCGACACCTACCGGTCGATGTGGTTCTTCGACGCGAAGGTCTGGAAGGGCGCTGAACTGCGCATCTTCGAACTGACCGAGGTGCACCGGCAGCGGGATGCCGACTTCCGGCACATGCTGAACGCCGTGCGCTACGGGCAGGTCACCGCGGAGATCGGCGGCGCGCTCAACGCAGCGGGCGCCCGCACCCCGCCTGCAGAGGGCGTGATTACCCTCGCCACCCGCAACGACGCGGTCAACCGGATCAACGCGGCCGCGCTCAAGCGACTGCCGGGCAAGGCGCTCACCGCGAAGGCAGAGGTCACCGGTGACTTCGGCGGCCGCACCTATCCAGCGGACGCGGTGCTCGAGCTCAAGGTGGGCGCCCAGGTGATGTTCCTGCGCAACGACTCTCCGCTCGACGGCGGCGCGCGCTGGGTCAACGGCAGCATCGGCACGGTCACGAAGGTGGATTCGACGGTCTACGTCGAGATCGACGGCACGACGCACGAGGTGGAGCCGGCCGTGTGGGAGAAGTACAAGTACAGCTACAACCAGGCGACGAAGAAGCTCAGCAGGGACGTCGTCGCCGAGTTCACCCAGTTCCCGCTGCGGCTGGCCTGGGCGGTCACCATCCACAAGTCCCAGGGCGCGACGTACGAACGGGCGATCGTCGACCTCGGCACCAGGGTCTTCAGCCCCGGCCAGACCTACGTTGCCCTCAGCCGGCTGACCGGCCTCGACGGGCTCTACCTCACCCGGCCGCTGCGGCCGAGCGACATCATCGTCGACGAGGACGTGCAGCGGTTCATGGGCAGCCAGGGCGCCCTGCCCGCGTCCTGACCCGCGGCTAGTGGTGGTGGCCGGCCGGGGTCTCGGGGGTCGGGGCCGAGGGAAGACCGTGCGAGCCGTGCGGGACGGCGTGCGCGCCGGCATCCGTCGCGGCCAGCGCCGGTGTGGTGAGCCCGGAGACGACGAGGGCGGCGAGCGTGAGAGCCGCGAGGAAGCGCCACCCGCCGGCCGTCTCACCCGCTGGGGTGTGTGCCGAATCCAGGACGTGGTGCCTGATTCGGGTTGGCTCGGGGCGATTCGCGCCGGATTCGGCCTGAACTCCTGAATTCGGAACGCGCTCGGTGGTGGTGGTGCCGGTGCTGGCGGCGCGGCGGGTGCGGCGCAGGGCGAGTGCAAGGGAGCCGGCCAGGAAGAGGTCGAAGAGGGTTGCGGTGGCCATCGGCTGGAGCGGGAGGCCGGTCGCGGTCGCCGGCACGCCGAGGCCGCTGCCGAGGGTTGCGACGGCGCCCCAGACAAAGACAGGGATCAGGGCTCCGAAGAGCGCTGCCCCGGGGGCGAGTGCCCGCCCCCGGACCAGCGTTACGGCGCCCCAGCCGAGCTCGGCAGCGCCGAGCCCGACCAGGGTGATCATGAGGAGCACCGGGGCGCTCGCACCCACGGCGAGGTGGATCGTTCCCGCGCCGATGGCGGCAGAGGAGAGCCAGAGGCGGCTGATCGGGGTCATCGAAGCTCCTGTTCGTGGATGCGTGGTGCGGCGTGCTGCGTGGCGAATGCGGGTGTGGAGCGGCCGGCGGTTCAGGCGACCGCGGAGTGGCGGACGACCTTGTCGGCGGCGAGGCCCGCACCGAGCAGCACGATCGCACTGGCGAGGTGCAGGAAGTGGTCTGGCGTGTTGAGGGCGAGGATGTTGAGCTCCGAGCCAGCGATGAAGAACCCGACGATGCCGAGGAGCAGGTAGACCGCGCCGATCGTGGTGTTGACGGACTTGGCCGCGGTGACGCCCGAGAGGCCGGCGATGAGCAGTGCGGCGCCGATCAGCAGGTGGGCGACGTTGTGCAGCGGGTTGACGGCGAAGAGGCCGAGCAGGAGCCCGCCCTGGGTGGCGATGAAGCTGACCCCACCCGTGACGGCGAAGCCGAGCAGGCCGACGAGCAGGTAGACGGCTCCGAAGACGGTGGCGACGAGGCGGTTCGGTGAAGTGCGCATGAGATTTCCTCCTGGTAGAGACCGCGGGGGTGCGGTTGCCAGTAGTTCGGAATGAACCTCACAGCGGATTGGTAGGCTCGCGGCATGAATATTCCCCCGGACACCAAGGACTGGACCTGGGTGCTCGAGCGCCCCTGCCCCGAGTGCGGTTTCGTCGCCGCGGATGTCGTCTTCGAGGACATCCCACGGTTGATCCGCGAGAACGCCGCGGCCTGGCTGCCCGTGCTCGAGCGAGCGGATGTCGCGGTGCGGCCGAGCGAGCACACCTGGTCCGCCCTGGAGTACGCCGCCCATGTTCGCGATGTGTTCCGTATTTTCACCGTCCGGCTCGCGCTGATGCGCTCGGAGGACGACCCCCTGTTCCCGAACTGGGACCAGGACGCGACGGCCGTGGCGGAACGGTACGGCGAGCAGGCCCCGGAACGGGTCGCCGTCGAACTGGCCGAGGCCGCGGCATCCGCGGCCGTTGCGTTTACCGCGGTCCCCGCCGCCGAACTCGGTCGGGTCGGCAGGCGCAGCGACGGCGCCCGGTTCACTGTGACGACGATGGGACAGTACTTCGTGCATGACCCGGTGCATCACCTGCACGACGTTACCGCGGTGTCAGAGCACCGCTAGAGTCGCGGCTGCCGTTTCTGAGGCGGGCAGCGCAGGTGACGGTGGTGATGCACCGGGCGTGTGCGGCCGCCGCTACGCGGTGTGCCTCCGGTTGACGACGGCGCCATAGATCAGCAGCACGATGATCGACCCTGCAATGGCGAGCAACCAGCTGGACAGCTGGAAGAAATCGCCGATGCCGACGCCGAAGAGGAGGGACCCGAGCCAGCCGCCGAGGATCGCTCCCACCACTCCGAGGAGCAGGGTCACGAACCAGCCGCCGCCCTGGGTGCCGGGCAGGATGGCCTTGGCGATCGCGCCGGCGATCAGGCCGAGAAGTAGAAATCCGATGAAACTCATGTCAAGCGTCCTTTCGCTTACAAGCGTTGTCTCACATGGTGTGTCATCACATGCCTGCCCGCAGACTCTGGCGCGGGTGCAGGCCAGCCTCCATCTCCGTCTTACTCATCGAGTCTGCCACGATCCGGTATCCCGGTCACGGGGTCGCGGCCCGAATGCAACCCGATTCGGGAATATGCCGTGAGTTACGATTGCCCTGCGCCCTGCAACTGATCACCCCCGGTCTCAGCGACTGCAGTGGCACCCCCGTTCTCGCGGCGGACGCCCCGGCGCAGATCGACGGAGGCCCTCTTGTCCGACAGAACACTGCCCGTGGTCATCCAGGGCGGCATGGGCATGGCCGTCTCGTCCTGGCGGCTCGCCAATGCGGTGGCCCGCACCGGCCAGCTCGGCGTCGTCTCCGGCGTCGCCCTCGACTCCGTCCTCACACGCAGGCTTCAGGACGGCGACGCCGGCGGACACATCCGCCGGGCGCTCGCCGCGTTCCCGGTTCCCGCACTGGTCGGGCCCGTTCTCGAGCGCTACTTCCAGGCCGAGGGCCGCGCGGAGGGCGAGCCGTACCTTCCCGTACCCAAACTGTCCCTGAAGCCCACCCGCGAGCAGCAGGAGCTCAGCGTGCTCGGCAACTTCACCGAGGTCTGGCTGGCCAAGGAGGGCCACACCGGGATCGTCGGGATCAACTACATGGAGAAGGTGCAGATGGCGACCCCGCCGGCCGCACTCGGCGCAATGCTCGCCGGGGTCGACTACGTCCTGATGGGCGCCGGCATCCCGCGCCAGATCCCGCACCTCCTCGATGAGCTCGCCGCCGGCCGGGTCGGCACGATCGACATCGACGTGCACGGGGCCGAAGCGGATGCCGTCCACACCGTGAGCGTGGATCCCGTCGACGTCCTCGGGCTGACGCCGGAGACCTTCCCGCCGCTACTCCGCCCGTTCTTCCTCGCCATCGTCTCGGCGCACGTGCTCGCGTTCTACCTCGCGCGCGATGCGGACATCCGCCCGGACGGGTTCATCATCGAGGGCCCGACGGCAGGCGGGCACAACGCGCCCCCGCGCGGCCGGCTCACCCTTGACGACGACGACCAGCCGATTTACGGCCCGCGCGACGACGCGAACATCGTCAAGATCGCCGAACTCGGCCTGCCGTTCTGGCTCGCCGGCGGCTACGGGCAGCCGGAACGCCTCGCCGTCGCGCTCGCCGCGGGAGCACAGGGCGTGCAGGTCGGCACCCTGTTCGCGCTCAGCCAGGAGTCCGGCCTCGCCCCCGAACTGCGCGACCAGGTGCTCGGCCGCCTCGACGCGACGGAGCTCTCGATCCGCACCGACGCCGCCGCCTCGCCGACGGGATTCCCGTTCAAGGTGGCCCAGCTGCCGGGCACGTTGTCCGAACCGGCGGTCTACGCCGACCGGGTGCGTCTCTGCGACCTCAGCTACCTGCGCGAGCCCTATGCGAAGAAGGACGGCACGGTCGGGTTCCGCTGCCCGAGCGAACCCGTGCACATGTACGTGCGCAAGGGAGGCACCGCCGAGGATGCTGCCGGCCGCGCCTGCCTCTGCAACGCGCTCACCGCGACCGTCGGCCTCGGCCAGACCCGCAAGACCGGCTACGTCGAGGCGCCGCTGCTGACGCTCGGCAACGACATCGACGGGGCCGCCGTGCTCCTCGCTGCACATCCGGAAGGGTGGAGCGCCGCGGACGCCATCGGCTGGCTGCTCCGCGACGCCCCGGTCTCCCCGACCGCCTCCTGACCACTACCTTTCCGGTCGAGAGTGCCCGTTACAGCGGTCACTCTCGACCGGAAAGGTGACTCTCAAGCTGCTTCAGTGACGGTGAACTCCGCTGTCATCGTGTGGCTCGTGCCGGGGGCGAGGGTGATCGCGTCTGCGCCCACGTTGCACGTCTCGACGCAGACCATGCCGGTCCATTCCTGGGAGCCGAAGTCCGCCATTGCCGCGGCCTTGTCGATCCATGGGTTCCAGACGACGGTGCTCTCGGAGCCGGTCTTCGCGACGGCGATGCTGCGCGTCCCGTCCTTGATGACCGTGGTGGCCGTGGTGCCGGGGTAGACCCGGTCGGTCTCCGCCACGAAGCCGACGGGGCCGTCGGCCCCTGGCTCGAGCGTGCCGCCCGCGACCTTGTCGAGGAACGGGGCGCCCTCGAGCCCGGCGACCGTCGTCCGGTGGATGTCGTCGATCGCGAAGTAGCTGTGCAGCGCCTCCTCGACGTTCACGGCCACCGTGTCCCGGTTGGTCACGGTCAGCTCGAGGCGGAGCGTCGCACCGACGGTCACGGTGTAGCGGGCCTCGAACGGATGCGGCCACGCCGACGCGCGCGTCGCGGGCGAGTCCGTCAGGTGGAAGGTCAGCACCACATCGTCAGCGACCTCGGCGGCGCCGGACAGCTGCCACTCGGTCACGCGGGCGAACCCGTGGGCCGGCGCCGTCGTATCCGCTGCGTTTGGACCGAACCAGGGGAAGCAGATCGGGATGCCGCCACGGATGGCGGTGCCCGGGGTGAACCGGCTCGCCGCGCTCATCCAGAGCACGGGGGCTCCGCCGGCCGGAACCCAGGAGGCGACGTGCGCACCGTGCAGGTACACCTCGGCCGACCCGGCGCGGCCGGTGACACGGACGATGGGGAGCCCGCCGACGCCGGGGGCGAGGTGGACGGACGCCGGCAGGACGGGAAGTGCTGTGGGAATGGTTGACATGGGAAACCTCCAGGGTTCACCTGATTTTCCCACAGTGGGACTGTTGATGAGCGGGCGTGACTCTCAGCCGGTGCCTGCCCGGTGTGCGGCAGACATCGGACCATCAGGGTGCGGTCAGGCGACTGCGACCGGTGGCGGGTTCTTCGACTCGACATAGGCCCGCGTGACCGCAATGTCCTGGTCGCCGAAACCGTGTGCGGTGAGATCGGTGAAGGTGTCGAGCAGCAGACGTAGCTGAGCGGCATCGGTGCCGGTTCGATCGGCTTCTTCGAGTGCGTAGCGGAGGTCCTTGATCATGTACCTGGCGACTCCGGACGGGCGATAGTCCGCGTCGACGATACGCCGCTTCCGGCTGTCCAGGACCCGACTGCCCGCGTACCCGTTTTCGAGAAGGTCGAAGAGGGCGCCGAGGTCGAGGCCGCTCCGTTCCGCCAGGACCGCAGCTTCGCCGAGCGCCAGAATATTCGCCGCCACGATGAGTTGATTGCAGAACTTGGCGATTGCGCCGGCACCGAGCGGACCGAGGTGCGCCGGGGTCCCGATGGCCCGTAACACGGGCAGTGCGAGGTCGACATCGTCAGCGCTGCCGCCGACCATAATCGAGAGTGTCCCCGCGACCGCACCGTCTTCGCCGCCGCTCACAGGGGCATCGACGACGTGGAGGAGACCGTTGGTCTCAGTTGCGAGCCTGTCCGCGAGCTCACGGATGCCGGACGCGGAGGACGTGGAGGAAATCACCAACAAAGTGGGGGTCGTGATACCCGAAACGATACCGTCGGGGCCGTTCAGAACCTGTTCAAGTTGCGGAAGGTCCGGGAGCATGTCGACGATGATGTCGGCCTGTTCAGCGAGCCGCCGCGGGGATTCCGCCCAGGAGGCTCCCGAATCCAAGAGTTCGGAATAGCGTTCGCGTCCTCGGTCGCTGATGACAACGTTCCAGGAGGCTGCAGGGCTGCGCAGGAGGCTTGCAGCCATCGGGCGGCCCATCACTCCCAATCCAATGACTCCGACAGTAAGCGAATTTGCAGCAGGAAAACTACGTTGGTTTGACATGTCGTTCACTCTAGCGAACTCTGTTCAGTAGGATGGATGCAGCTTGACATTCAGGAGCGCCGCACACCGACCCCTATTCGGCGCAGAAAAGGGTAAATACAGTGATCGAATCAGATACTCGCCTTCGAGTCGTTGTCGCGGCTCCACTGTCCGAGGAACTATGCCACCGCATCGAAACGGGTGAACCCCGCCTGCAGCTCATCCGCGATCAGGAGCTGTTGCCCCCGCAGCGCCATCCCGGCGATTTCAACGGCGACCCTTCCTTCCACCGCACTGCTGCGCAGCAGGAGCGCTTCACGGCCCTCGTCGATAGCGCGGACGTGCTCTACGGCATCCCGGACGTCGATTCCGCGGCACTGAAGAAGACCGTCGGAGTCAACCCGCGCTTGCGCTGGGTGCAAACCATGGCGGCGGGCGGCGGCGGACAGGTTGCCGCCGCAGAGCTCAGCGCGGCGCAGCTGGAACGGGTTGCCTTCACGACTTCCGCCGGTGTGCATGGCGGTCCCCTCGCCGAATTCGCACTCTTCGGGGTGCTCGCCGGCGCCAAGTCATTGCCGCGCCTCCTTGCCCAGCAGCACGACCACACCTGGAGTGGCCGCTGGACCATGGGGCTTGTGAGTGAGCAGACGGTCCTTGTCGCCGGTCTCGGTGGCATCGGTGCCGGAGTCGCTTCCCGTCTTGCCGCACTCGGCGCACGCGTGATCGGCACGACCCGTGGCTCGCAGGACATCCCGGGAGTCTCCCGCTTCATCCAGCCCGAAGAAATCCCCTCCGTGGCGCACGAGCTGGATGCTGTCGTCGCGACCCTGCCCGGGACCGCTGCGACCAACGGACTCTTCGGCAGCGACTTCTTTTCCCGGATCAAGCCGGGCGCGACCGTCGTGAACGTGGGACGTGGGACCGTCATCGACCAGGACGAACTGTTGCGTGCGCTGCGGAACGGCCGGGTCGGGTTCGCGGCCCTCGACGTGTTCGCCGAAGAACCCCTCGCCACCGACAGCCCATTCTGGGATCTGCCGAACGTCCTGGTCAGCCCGCACACCGCCGCTCTCAACGCTGCAGAGGACCGGCTGATCGCCGAGCTCTTCACCCGCAATGCCACTCGCTTCCTCGACGGACAACCCCTGATAAACCGGGTCGATACCGTCGAGTTCTACTGAAAGACACAGGAGAGAACTGATGAACACGCTATTTGACGTCTCGGGGAAGACGGCACTCGTCACGGGATCGAGCCGAGGAATCGGACTTGCGCTCGCGGGCGGCCTCGCGGACGCGGGAGTGCGGGTTGTCGTCCACGGACGCAACCGCGATCAGGTTGACGCGGCCCGCTCCGGGCTGGAGAAATCCGGCCGGGTGGAAACGATCGCAGCCACCTTCGACATCACCGACCCGGCCGCCGTCGCCGATGGAATCGCGGCGATCGAGAATGAGTGGGGTGTGCTGGACATCCTGGTCAACAACGCCGGAATTCAGCGCAGGGCCCCGTTCACCGAGTTCACCTTCACTGACTGGAACGACATCGTCGCGACCAACCTCACCGGTGCATTCCTGGTCGGCCAGCAGGCCGCTCGAGGGATGGTGACCCGCGGCAGCGGCAAGATCGTGAATATCGGATCGGTGCAAAGCCAGCTCGGGCGAGCAGGCATTGCGCCATACGCTGCGACCAAGGGCGGAATCTCGATGCTGACGAAGGGCATGTGTGCTGACCTTGCGGTCAGCGGCATCCAAGTGAACGCCCTCGCGCCCGGGTATTTCGCGACAGAGCTCACGAAGGCTCTGGTCGCGGACGAGGCCTTCAGCTCCTGGGTGCGCACGCGAACACCTGCCGGACGCTGGGGCGATGTCGCAGACCTGGTCGGCACCCTGATCTACCTCGTGTCGCCCGCGTCGGACTTCGTCAACGGGCAGACGATCTTCGTCGACGGCGGAATGACCGCCGTGGTGTGACGAGACCCGGTCAGCAACCTGGGCTGCACACAGCGGATTCAGCGAACGGAACCACATTCACAGGACAGAGGAGTCCAACATGTCGAATATTCACACCGGCGTTCTCGGCGTTGTCGCCCACGCCAAGGGAGACCTTCGGGTCGAGGCCATCGGAGAGCCGCGGCCTGAGGCTGATGAGGCGGTCGTTGAGGTCGCCTTCGGTGGCATTTGCGGATCAGACCTGCACTATTGGCTCGATGGGGCGGCCGGAGAATCCATTCTCCGAGAGCCGCTTCTGCTCGGGCATGAAATCGTCGGAACGGTCGTCACGTCGGCCGCGGACGGATCCGGACCCGTTGCCGGGACCCGTGTCGCGGTACACCCCCTGACGCCGGGGCCGGGTGATGGCAGTCGCTATCCGATCGAGCGGCCGAATCTTGCACCGGGCGGGACCTATCTCGGCAGTGCTGCCCGGTTCCCGCACCGGTCGGGTGCATTTGCCAGGCGGGTCGCGCTGCCCAGCCGGATGCTGCGGAAACTCCCGAAGGGGCTGTCGCTTCGCGACGCCGCTCTCGTGGAACCGGCCGCCGTTGCGTGGCACGCCGTTGGGCGAGCAGGCGAGGTGCGCGGCAGACGAGCTCTCGTTGTCGGGTGCGGTCCGATCGGGTCGCTCGTGATCGCCGTGCTGCGGCACCATGGCGCAGCGGAGATCATCGCGGTCGACACGGTCGAGCCGCCCCTGTCGAGGGCGCGCCTGCTCGGTGCGACCCAAACGCTCCTCGCCACCGATGCGGACGCGATTGCGCGCGTCGACGCCGATATCGTGATCGAGTCGTCCGGCAACTACCGGGGACTCGAATCGGCGGTGCGCGGTGCCACCCGTGGAGGACGCATCGTGATGGTCGGACTGCTGCCGTCCGGCGAGCAGCCGGCCCTGATCTCGCTGGCGATCGTCCGCGAGCTGGAACTCGTCGGATCGTTCCGGTTCAATGACGAGATCGACGAGGTCGTGGCCGCTCTCGCCGACGGCTCCCTCGACGTCGGCGGAATCGTGACCCAGGTCTTCCCCGTTGGTGAGGCCGCTGCGGCCTTCGAAATCGCCCGCGACCCCGCTGCATCCGGCAAGGTCTTACTCAGCTTCGAAGAACGGGACTAGAACGCCATGATCAACTCCGTCCAACATCCGCTTGTCGTCGTGATGGGAGTGTGCGGTGCGGGCAAGTCGACAGTCGGTGAGCAGCTTTCGCGGGCCATCGGCGAGTCGTTCATCGACAGCGACGTGCTCCACCCCGCGGCCAATATTGCCAAAATGGCCGCAGGCCGTCCCCTCGACGACGCGGACCGGATGCCGTGGCTCTCGCTCGTCGGCGGCGCCCTTTCCGCCGCGCGAGCCGATGGCCAGGGGCTCGTCATTGCATGCTCCGCGCTCAAACGGAGCTATCGGGACGCGATTCGTGCCGAGGCGCCTGGAACGTACTTCGTGCACCTTTCTGGTACTCCTGAATTACTGGCGGCGCGCCTCCGCGACCGCGGAGGACATTTCATGCCGCCTGAGCTTTTGGAGTCCCAACTCCGTACTCTTGAGCCGCTCTGCGACACCGAGGAGGGAACCGTCGTCGACATCGCCGCAGGGGTCAGCGAAATTGTTGCCGCTGCGGTCACGTCCCTGCGGGTTCCGGCGGTGTCTCAGTAGCTGCCGAAGCCTCGACCAATGAAATCAAAGACTGCCGACGTATCGGTGGATGACGGCGAGATCCTGGTCTCCGAGGCCCGCTTCGGTCAACCGTAGGAAGGATTCCCGCACGGCGGCCAGGGTCGGGGCCACCGTGCGGGTATCTGCAGCAGCGTCTGCCGCGAAACTCAGGTCCTTGACCATGAATTTGGCCGCCCCTGTTGGCGTGTAGTCGCGCTCGACGAGCCGTCGACCCTTCGTCTCCAGAACGCGGCTGCCCGCATAGCCGCCCTGGAGAAGGTCCAACAGGGCGCCAAGGTCAAGGCCTGAGCGTTCGGCGATCACGCTCGCTTCGGCGATCGCGCTCATTGTCGCAGCGACGATGAGCTGGTTGCAGGCTTTGGCGACGGCGCCGGCTCCAAGTGGCCCCAGTCTCAATGGGGACCCACAGGCGCTGAGGACCGGCAGGACGCGTGCGACGGGTTCGACGTCGCCGCCGACCATGATCGAGAGTGTTCCTGCTTCCGCGCCTTCGGTGCCGCCGCTGACGGGGGCGTCGACAAGAACCATTCGCCCGTGCGTGCCGTGACGGAGTCGAGCGTCGACCGTGCGCAGTCCGGCAGCTGAGACCGTGGCCGAGACGACCACGACAAGCTCCGTGGACGCTTCGGCGACGCCGTCTGGCCCGAAAACAACTTCCTCCACCTGAGGCAAATCGGGAACCATGAGGATGAGGACGTCCGACTGCTCCGCGAGTTCGCGCGGCGTGCCTGCCCATGCCGCTCCGGCTGCCAGTAGCGCCGCAGAACGTTCTCGTGATCGCCCCGTGACCGTGACTTTGCGGATGTGCCTGTCCGGTCCGCTGGCGCGGAGCAGGTTCAGGGCCATGGGCAACCCCATGTTTCCCAGCCCGATCATTCCCACGGATACAGGACCTGATTCGGCGGGGGGCAACGTTGACATTTGAACAGCATACAGAACCGCATTCACCACTGTGGATGGTGGTCGCCCCGTGAAAGTGGGCGACTGGTACCATCGGGGTGTGTTTCGGCTGCCGCCATGCGGCGCAGCGCGGCGCCAAGGAGGAAGCGGAATGAGCGTCATCGAGGTTGAAAAGGGTGCTCAGGCGCCGGCAGTCTTGAAGGCGGTCAGGATCCTCGATCTGCTCGCGCTCTCGCCCGGCCGCGCCCGTTCCTTGAGCGATATCGCGCGAGAGTTGGGTATAGCCAAGTCGTCGACGTCCAATCTGTGTGCGTCGCTCGAAGAGGGCGGGCTCATCCGGCGAAGCGGTGGAGGATATCTACTGGGCAGACGCGCGGTCGAGCTCGGAAGCGCTTACCTCGCGGGGTTCGACCAGATTCGGGAGTTCTACCGGATCTGCGAGGAGTCGGAGGTGCTCACCACACAACTTGTGCAGATTGCAATGTTGGACGGAGCCAGGGTCCTCTATCTGGCGGCGTACGAAGGGAGGGAGCGGTTCCCGTTGTCTGCGGGCGTCGGAGATCGCTACCCGTCGTCAGCGACCGCGGTGGGTACGGTACTCCTCGCGGAACTACCACCGGACGAGGTTGAAGCGCTGTACGCGGACCCCAATCGACTCGTGACTTTCACTGATCGTTCAACGAAGGACCTGGAGACGTTGCAGCGGAAGTTGAAGATGACGCGTGAGCGCGGATATGCCATCGATGAGGGTGAGATCCACTTGAGCGTGGTCGGTTTGGCAGTCCTCGTCCCTTCGACGCGAAGCGGAGAACCATCGTTCGGAATCGGTGCGTCGCTGGTGCACCCGAATGATTCACCGGAGGAGCGGGCGCGCGTCCTGGCGGCTCTTCGGATGGCGGCAGCGGAGCTGACGCGACCGACGATTGTTCCTGTCGAAAAATAATCGTTCAGAATGCCGAACTCTGTTCAGCCGGGTGTAGCATCATTCCTACGGGCACAGACGCCCGCATCGACGCCTCGACTTGGGTGAATTCCGAGTAATTCATTCGACTCAGGGGTCATCCAATGGAGGGTGAGACATCGTGAGCAGTGAGAATCAACCGGGCGGTTCCAGTGGGGCTTCGGATCCGGATTACGCGGCGAATCTTCGTCGGGCCACTTTGGCATCAAGCGTGGGCAGTGCGCTGGAATATTACGACTTCGCCCTGTACGGGCTCGCGTCGGCCCTGATCTTCAGCAAGGTATTCTTCTCCAACCTCACACCTGCCGTTGCCCTGGTCGCGAGCTTCGCCACCTTTGGGGTGGCCTTCGCCGCACGTCCACTCGGGGGGCTTTTCTTCGGCACGATCGGCGACAAGCTCGGTCGTAAATGGGTTCTACTCACGACGATCGCCATCATGGGTGGCGCATCCACTCTCGTCGGCGTCTTGCCGACCTATGAGCAGGCCGGCCTGTGGGCCCCGGCTCTCCTGGTTTTGCTCCGGCTCTTGCAAGGCTTCGGTGCTGGCGCCGAACAGGCGGGCGCGACGGTCCTTATGGCCGAATACGCACCCGTTCGCCGACGCGGCTTCTTCGCGGCCCTCCCCTTCATTGGGATTCAGGCAGGAACCTTGCTTGCCGCGGGAGTGTTCGTCTACCTCGGCACCCTCCCCACGGAGGTCCTGCTCGCGGGAGTGTGGCGCATTCCCTTCCTCGCCTCCATCCTGCTCATCGGTGTCGCCGTCTTCATCCGGATGCGCCTGCGGGAAAGCCCGACATTCATCACTCTCGAAAAGCAGGATCAGGTTGCCGAGAGTCCCCTCCGCGAGGTTTTCCGCGGCTCATTCCCCTCGGTTCTGCGTGGAATCGGCCTGCGGATGGCGGAGAACGGGGGCTCCTATATCTTCAGCACTCTCGCCGTGAGTTTCGTGGTCACAACCGTTGGAGTCGGCACGTGGATCGGCCCGCTCGCCGTCGCGGTTGGATCGTTGGTCGGGATGGTGACGGTTCCGTTCGCCGGTCACCTCTCTGATCGCTTCGGACGGGTCCCCGTCTACCGGTTCGGCGCGGCGGTCCTTCTGGTGCTTGCCTTCCCCGGCTGGTGGCTGCTGTCGCTCGGAAACCCTGTAATCGTCATCATCGTGATCGCCGTTGCAATCGGCCTCGGAGTCAACACCATGCTCGGCGCGCAGTGCGCGCTCCTTCCTGAAATGTTCGGCAACCAACACCGGTATCTCGGTGTTGCGACGTCACGGGAATTCAGTGCCATCCTTGCCGGCGGGATCGCGCCGGTCCTCGGTGCTTTCCTCATCGGCGCCAGCGGTGGGGCCTGGTGGCCGCTGGCCATCTATGTCTTCATCCTCGCCGCGATCACGTTCGCAACGACTTTCGTGACACCCGAGACCCGCGGCCGTGACCTGACGCTTCTCAACGACGCACTGTTCGACAGCGCGGTTCAGGTTGAGACACGTCCCGAACACATGGTGTCGCACAAGGAATTCCTCGCACGTGTCGGCAGCTGACGCAGCTTCTCTCCTCATTCGACCAAATCAGAAAGCACAGCATGCGGATAGCACGACTCGAAACTCCAGAAGGGCCCCGCTCTGCGGTGGCCGTGGACGATCGTTGGGACTTCATCATCGATCCTTTCGCCCGGGAAATCATCTTCACCGGGGACTCGACACCCATGGACGGTGCCGTGCTCCTTGCCCCGGTGCAACCCGGCCTCGTCGTCGGAATTGCTCATAACCTCACCAACAACAACCACGTCCTGCCCATTCAGGCCTGGCAGAAATCGGCACACACCGTCGCGGGGCCTGGCGACGAGATCCTGGCTCAGCGTGGCGTGGGAACGGTCAACGTCGAAGGAGAACTTGCCGTCGTCATCGGGCGATCGGCTACCGCGCTCACTGTAGAAAACGCCTTCGACTACGTTCTCGGATTCACGGTCGCGAACGACGTGACGAACGTCGATCAGGTGCCCGTCGACGAAAAGAACTTCCAGAGCAAAAGTGGAGTCAACTACACACCGCTCGGCCCCTGGATCGAGACCGAGGTGGCCGACCCCGAGAACGTGAGCACAGAGGTCGCGATCAACGGTGAGGTGCGCGCCCGGTCCGGGTCGTTCAACCTCCCGTCGAGTGTTGCCGCGACACTCGCATACGTGACGCGCTGGCTCACCCTGGAACCCGGGGATGTGATCATGACCGGTGCTCCGAACACCTTTGTCGCCGTTCATCCCGGTGATCGCGTCGACATCACTCTCGAGGGGATCGGAACGCTCAGCAGCACCGTCGGCTGATCGTCAACCGGGAAGTCCCGGAGCCCGGATGCTCGCCCTGCAGGCTGCAGGGCGAGCACCCGGGCTCCGGCATGTCACGCACCGAGGGCCTTGACCCACACTGAACAAGTGTTTAGCATGTTGAACATGCGTACAGCTCGTCCCTCTCCACCGGAGGACCTCACGGCGCGCGCCTTGATCCGGGATGCCGCGATCGTTCATTTCGCTCAGGACGGCTTCCGCAAATCGAGCCTGCGGGCGATCGCCGCCACCGCCGGCGTGAGCGCGAGCCTCGTCGTGCATCACTTCGGCAGCAAGGAGCGCCTCCGCGGGGAGTGCGATGAATTCGTGATCGGCACCATGCTGGCCGCGGCCCGCGACAAGGCGAGCCCTGCGGGACTCCAGGCCGTGATCCAGGGATACCTCGCGAACCCCGCGGAATACGAGGTCGACGTCGCCTACCTGTCGCGGGCGATCGCGGAGGAGACGGCGGCAGGCCGGACCTTCGTGGACACCATCGTCGACGAGACCGAGGCGATCATCCGGGCCGGAATCGCGGACGGAACCATGAACCCCTCCTCCGACCCGCGCGCGGTGGCGGTCCTGATCGCGACGACGAGCCTGGCGATGATGACGATGAGCGCACACCTCGCCCGGTCGCTCGGCTTCGAGGGCCTGGGTCTCGGCCAGGAGACGATGCGGCGGCTCGCGCTGCCGTCGGTCGAGCTGTACACCCACGGGCTCTACACCGACGAGACCGTGCTGAACGTCACCCGGAAGGCGCTCGCGGCAACGCCGGAGCCCGCTGCGGCACCCCCGGCAGAGCCCATGCCGGCCAAGGAATACCCCAGTCGAGAGGACACCCGATGAGTCACGTCGAAACAGCGAGCTGGCCACATCCCGGGGCGTCGTCCCCGCCCACGGATGCCGCGATCCAGGCCGTCGAGATCACCAAGCGCTTCGGCAGCACCCAGGCCCTCCATGGTGTGACCTTCACGGTTCCCCGCGGCAGCGTCTTCGGCGTGATCGGCCCCAACGGAGCGGGCAAGACCACGACCATGCGCGCCCTGCTCGACATCATCCGGCCGAGCTCCGGGCACGCGACCGTTCTCGGCACCGACTCGCGCAACGCCGGCCCCGAGTTGCGCCGGCGGATCGGCTTCCTGCCCGGAGAACTCATCCTCGAGGGCCGCATCACCGGACGAAAGCTCCTGCAGCACTACGCCGACATCTCCGGTCCCGTCCGCACCGGGCACATCGAAGAACTCGCCGAACGGTTCCATCTCGACCTCGCACAGCCGGTGCGCAAGCTCTCCCGCGGCAACAAGCAGAAGCTCGGCATCGTGCAGGCGTTCATGCACGAGCCGGAACTCCTCGTGCTCGACGAACCGACGAGCGGGCTCGACCCCCTGATGCAGCAGGAGTTCCTGCTGCTCGTCAAGGAGGCCCGCGACGCCGGCCAGACCGTATTCCTGTCCTCGCATGTGATCAGCGAGATCCAGCAGGCCGCCGACGAGGTCGCGATCCTCCGGGACGGGCGCATCATCACCGTCGCGAGTGTCGAGGCACTGCGCCAAACGGCCGTGCGTCACTTGCGGATGACGGCCACCGGCATCCGCCCCGCCGACCTCTCCGAGCGGCTGGGCCGGCTCGACGGCATGGCCGGGCTCGTCTGCATGGCCGTCACCAGCCCCGCTGGGGCCGCAGCCACCGAGGCGACCGCAACCCTCGAGGGTGCGATCCAGCCCTTCATCCAGGCCGTCTCCACGCTCGACCTCACGGATCTCGTTCTCGAGGAACCCGACCTCGAGGAATCCGTGCTCGCGCTCTACACCGCGCCGGAGGATTCCGCAGAGTCGCACAGGGCCTCCCGGGCGACCCGAACCGCCCGCGGGTCCCGAGCGGAAAGGAAGGAACCGAAATGACCGCGTCCACGGAGACGGATGTCCGCCGTGCGCCCCTGCCGATCTTCGGCAAGGCGTTCGCAGACGGCCGGCGAGCCCTGCTCGGCTGGGGAATCGGCATCGCGGCGGCGATCTTCCTCTACCTGCCGCTCTACCCGAGCATGATCGGCACGTCCGAGATGCAGAAGCTCATCGACTCGCTGCCGCGGGCCCTGATCCGTACCCTCAATTACGACCAGATCAGCACCGGGGCCGGCTACACCCAGGCGACGGTCTTCGGCCTGATCGGGTTCCTGCTGATGAGCATCGCCTCGATCGGCTGGGGCGCGGCCATGCTCGGCGGCGACGAGGAATCCGGCCAGCTCGAGCTGACCCTCGCCCACGGCGTCACCCGGGTGCAGGTGGTCGTGGAGCGGTTCGCGGCGCTCGTGCTGAAGGTCCTGTTGATCACCGCCCTGATGTTCGTGCTCATCGCGCTCCTCAACGGCCCGAGCCAGCTCGGCATCGACGTCGGGTACCTGGCCCAGACCTGCCTGCTTTTCGCGGGCCTCGTGCTGCTCTGCGGCAGTGTGGCGATGCTCGGCGGCGCGCTCACGGGCCGCAAGGTGTGGGGCATCGGCGCCGGAGCGTTCGTCGCGGTCGTCGGCTACGTCTTCAACGCCCTCGGCAACCAGAGCGCCGACCTCGAGTGGTTGCACGGACTCTCGCCCTATTACTGGGCGTTCGGAAACTACCCGATGACGAACGGGGCCCCGCCGCTTGCGCTCCTCGCGTTCTACGGCGGTTCCCTGCTCGTCGCGGCGGTGACGGCACTCGTGCTGCGCCAGCGCGACATTGGCGTCTGAGCGGAGCCGGCAGGCCCCGGCGCGGTAGCGTGAGGCTTTCACCACGTTCAGCAAGGGAGCGCTCATGAAGGTCGTCGTCACCGGTGCCAACGGAAAAGTCGGTCGGGCCGCCGTCCAGGCGCTGCTCGCAGCCGGCCACGACGTGACGGGGGTCGACCTCGCCCGCCCGGTCTTCGAGCGGGCGGTGGAGGGCGCGGCGCGCTACCAGATGGCCGACCTGACGGATGCCGGTGAGGCCTTCGCCGTGATCCGCGGAGCCGACGCTGTCGTGCACACCGCCGCGATCCCGGACCCGACCGCGAATCCCGCCCACGTCGTGTTCCGCACCAACCTGATGGCGACCTTCAACGTTCTCGAGGCCGCCGTCCGCTTCGGCGTGCCGCGCTTCGTGAACATCTCGAGCGAGACGGTGCCGGGATTCCTGTTCGCCGAGCGCGGCTTCCTGCCTGAGTATGCGCCCGTAGACGAGGACCACCCGGCGCACCCGCAGGACCCGTACGCGCTCACCAAACTCTTCGGGGAGCAGCTGATGGATGCCGCCGTCGCACGTTCGGACATCCGGTGCATCTCCCTGCGGCCGAGCTGGGTGCAGAACGAGGACAACTACGAGCAGAACCTCGGGCCGCTCGTGCGCGACGCCGCGTTGGCCAGCGGCAACCTGTGGAGCTACACCGATGCATACGACCTCGCGGACGCCATCGTGCTCGCCGCCGAATCGGAGCTGCCCGGCCATGAGGTGTTCTACATCGCCGCGCCGGACACTGCAGGCGGGCGCGACTTCGCCGCGATCCTGCACGAGCACTATGGCGACACGATCCCGCTGCGGCCCCTCTCCCGCCCGGATGCCTCGGGCATCTCGAGCGCGAAGGCGCAGCGCCTGCTCGGCTGGGCGCCGAAGCGGTCCTGGCGAGACTACCTCGACGCCGACGGCAGGGCGCTGGCGAGCTCGTGACCCGCGTTCGTAACACGGAAGAGTTAGGCTGACGCCATTCCAGTCTCCGGTACACCCGTCCCCGTCCGTCCCTCCGCCGAGCCGGAAATCGAGCCGACGGGCATCCCCCGTGGCTCCGGTTCCGGCGCCGTCGTGCTCGGCGCGCACTCCTATCCCGCCGCCCTCGTCGCCCGCGTGCGTGAGGCGACGGATGCCGCCGCGGCGGCCTGCCTGCCCTGGCTCGGCCGAGGCGACAAGATCGCCATCGACGACGCCGCCGTCACGGCCATGCG
Source organism: Cryobacterium sp. MDB1-18-1 (assembly GCF_004402735.1). Lineage (NCBI taxonomy): Bacteria > Bacillati > Actinomycetota > Actinomycetes > Micrococcales > Microbacteriaceae > Cryobacterium > Cryobacterium sp. MDB1-18-1. The sequence goes on from NZ_SOFR01000016.1 coordinate 76,853, forward strand.
GGACGTGCTCGCCGATGCTCCGTTCGAGGGCACCGTCGTCATCGGCGAGGGCGAAAAGGATGCGGCCCCGATGCTGGCCAACGGCGAGGCGCTCGGCCAGGGCGGCGCCCCGCTCTGCGACGTCGCCGTCGACCCGCTCGACGGCACCCGCCTCGCGGCCTCCGGTCTCCCCGGCTCGATCTGCGTGATCGCGCTCGCCCCCCGCGGCACGATGTTCGATCCCGTCGACGTCTTCTACATGGACAAGCTCATCTGCGGCGCGGCCGGCCACGGGGTCGTCGACATCCGCCGCCCGATCGCCGAGAACCTCGCCAGGCTCGCCGCCGTCACCGGGGTCGCCGTGAGCGACCTCGTCGTCGTCGTGCTCGACAAGCCCCGTCACGCGGTGCTCATCGCCGAGATCCTCGCGACCGGCGCCGAGCTCCGGCTCGTCGGAGAGGGCGATATCGTCGCCGCCGTCGCGGCCGCGACCTCAGGGACCGACGTCGACGTCGTCGTCGGCATCGGTGGGACACCCGAGGGCATCATCGCGGCCTGCGCCGTGCGGGCACTCGGCGGATTCATGCAGGGGCGCCTCGCGCCCCAGACGCCCGAGCAGCACGCCGCGGCGCTCGCGGCCGGGCACGACCTCGACCGGGTGCTCGAGCTCGACGACCTCGTCGCGAGCGAGGCTGTGCTGTTCGTCTCGAGCGCCGTCGGCTGAGCCGGCTCAGTCGGAGATTCTCGCGAAACGCCGCTGGGCCGGTCGGCGGATGCGGCGTGTCGCGAAAATCTCCGACTGAGCGCGTGCGCAGGGGCGCGGGGGCGCGGAAACGTCAGGCGCCGTCCGCGCCGCCGTACCGCTCGGTCCGGATCCGGGCGGGATCCCGGCCAGCCCGCACGAGGGCGTCCGCCACGAACTCGACAAAGGGGGTCGCGCCGCACACGAACGTGAGCGCGCTGGTGCCGAGGGTCTGAACGCTCGCCGCGAGGCCGGTGACGTCAAGGCGGCCGGGTGCGTGGGGCCATCCGCTCGGGGCACGCCGGGTGTACACCCAGTCGAGGTCGAAGCGCGGGGAGACCCGGGCGAGCTCCTCGAGTTCGGCGCGGTAGTACGCCATCTCCGGTGAGCGCACCGAGTAGAGCAGGCGGAACGGAGCCGGGTGCGCGGCCGCCTCATGGGCGCGGATCATGGCCATCAGCGGAACGACGCCGGAGCCGCCGGCGATGAGCTGCACCGGCGCGGGTTCCTCCTCCCGCCAGACGAACCAGCCGCCGATCGGTCCGCGGATCTCGAGCCGGTCGCCGACATCGAGGCCGCGCACGAGATACGGCGAGACCTCGCCATCGTCGAGTTCCTCAACGGTGATCTCGAGAACCCCACCCGGTGCGGCCGAGGCGAGCGAGTACGAGCGCACGGCGGTGTAGCCGTCCGGTGCGGTCAGGCGAACGTCGATGTGCTGGCCCGCGACGAGCTCGGGCAGCTGGGGCAGGGCTGCTGAGGCGGGCAGCCGCATCCGGATCGTGCGGGCCGTCGGGGTTTCGGCGTAGGCCTCGACGACCAGGGCGTCGTGCCAGTCCGATGCGTTCCACGTGGAACGGGCGGCGCTCGCCGGGACGTCGCTCACCAGTACCGTTCTTCACGCCAGGGGTCGCCGTGCATGTGGTACCCGTTCTGCTCCCAGAAACCGGGATCGTTGCGGGTCGACAGCTCAATGCTCCGCACCCACTTCGCGCTCTTCCAGAAGTACAGCGCGGGCACGAGCAGCCGGGCAGGGCCGCCGTGCTCCGGAGCCAGCGGGGCGCCGTCGAACTGGTGCGCCACCCAGGCCTTGCCGCCGCGCAGCTCGTCGAGCGGCACATTGGTCGTGTACCCGCCGTAACTGCGGGCCATCGCGAACCCGGCCCCGGTGTCGACGCCCTCGAGCAGCGTGTCGAGGGAGACGCCGCGCCAGCCGGTGCCGAACTTCGACCAGCTCGTCACACAGTGGATGTCGACGGTCACGTCTTCCTGCGGCAGCGCCTGGAACTCGTCCCAGGTCCAGGTGGTCATCAGCCCGGACTCGCTCGTGATGCTGAAGCGCCACTCCTCGGTGGACACCCGCGGGGTGGGTCCGATCGAGAGTACCGGGAAGTCCGTGACGAGGTGCTGTCCCGGCGGCAGCCCGGGGACGGGTTCGCGGCGACGGCCCATGAAACCGGGCGAAAAGAGACCCATGGCGACTCCTCCAGAGATGCGATTGCCGGGTTCGCACAGCCTAGCGGCGCGATTGTCAGGACGCACCTGCCGGAATACCCTGAGCACATGTGCGGACGCTTCGCGATGGACAAGGACACCGACGATCTGATCCAGGAGTTCGTCGCGACCGGCGGCGACTTTCGGGACTGGCGGCCGTCGTACAACATCGCGCCGACCGATCGGGTTCCCGTGGTGCGCGAGTGGGAACACGACGGAACGATCACCCGCGAGGTGGACACGGCGACCTGGGGGCTCACGCCGGCCTGGTCGACCGGCGGCAAACGACCCGCGCCGATCAACGCACGCCTCGAGACCGTTGCCACCAACGGGATGTTCCGCACGGCCTTCGATTCGCGCCGGTGCATCGTCCCGATGACGGGCTACTACGAGTGGGAGGACCTCCCAGACGGCAAGCAGCCGCACTTCATCCACGGCGACGGGCTCCTCGCCGCGGCCGGACTCTACGCGGCGCGCAAGGAGAGTGACGACTCCTGGTCCCACAGCATGACGATCATCACGAGGGAGGCCCGCGACGCTTCGGGCGAGATCCACGACCGGATGCCCGCATTCCTCGAACGGAATGTGTGGGACGAGTGGCTCAGACCGGGGAAGCTCACCGACCCGAATCACCTGCTCGACCTGCTCGACCGAACGTCGATCGCAGTTGCAGCCCACATCGAGAGCTACCCGGTGTCCCGGCGGGTGAACAGCGTACGGGTGCCCGACGCCGAACGGCAGGACCCGGCACTCATCCGGCCGCTGTCCTGAGGCGCACAATGGAAGGGCGGCCGTCGAATCGGGCCGCAGCTGGAGATACTCCGTGCCCGTCCCGTCCGCCCAACCTGCAGCATCCGTTCTGCACACCCCGCTCGCCCCGAGTCGCGCACTGCTCGCGCGGGCGCAGCGGGTCATCGTGATCGCCGGCGCCGGGATGAGCGCCGACATCGGGACGCCCGTCTACTGGACCGGGGACAACGCGGCATACGGTGACACCGTCTCGCACTACGGTCACACCAACCTCGAGCATTCCTGCGCGCCGCTCTGGCTCGAGGAACCCGACCAGCAGGCCGCGTTCTTCCGCGAGACCTGGCGGGAGATGCGCGAATCGGAGAAACCCTCCCGGCCCGCCGACCCGTACTTCGTGCTCCAGGACTGGCTGGATGCCGCCGCGAAGGACTCCTTCGTGCTCACCTCCAACGTCGATACCGCATTCACCGACCACGGCTTCCCTGCCGAGAAGCTCCTCGAGATCCACGGCGCCTACGATCGCTCCCAGTGCCTGGCCGAACCGGAGGCGCACGGCGTCTTCCCGACCGTCGACCCGACGCTTGCCACCACCTTCTGTCCCACCTGCGGGAGCCTCGCCCGGCCGAACGTGCTCTTCTTCGACGACTACTGGTTCAACAACGCCGCGAACGAACTCCAGGAGGACGACTTCCTCGACTACCAGCGCCCCCTCGCAGCGGAGGATCCCGGCAGCACGGTCATCCTCGAAATCGGGGTCGGCCTCACCGTGATGAACCTGCGCAATCTGACCTGGGACCTGCACTCGCGGTACGACATCCCGATCGTGCGCATCAACCCGTTCCACGTCGGCCGCGGCGATGACGTGTCCGCGGGGAGCGCGCCGATCTATGAGCACCAGCTCACCGCGCTCGTCGGGCTCCGCGCCCTGCTCGGCTAGCAGGCGGGCACGCTACGGCCTGTCGGGCCTGTCGGGCCGGTCCGCCGAACGAGAGACGAGCCTCAGGGGGCCTGTCGCAGGTCGGGCTTGTCCGGTGAGCCGGGCGGCGGAGTCAGCACTTCCACATTGCTCTTCCGGAAGGCCTTGGCCAGGTCGGGCGGCGGGGCCTGGTCGGTGATGAAGTAGTCAGCCCGGCCCAGCTCGGCGACCTGGGCGAAAAGCTGACGCCCGAATTTCGTTGAGTCCGCGAGGATCGCGACGCGCGAAGCCCGGGCGACCATCTCGCTCATCATGACCGCCTCGGCGAGGTTGCTCGTCGAGTATCCGCCATCGGCGGAGACGGCCCCCACTGAAATCAGGGCCAGGTCGCAGCGCACATCGAGGTCATTCCCGCTGCCCGCGAACTGAAACCCGACGGGTCCGATGGTCGACTGGCCGCTGAGGCGCACGGCGCCGCCGAAGACATAGAGGTCACGACAGACATCCGGTGGCATCTCGATCGGAATACGGAGGTTGTTGGTGGCCACCGTCAGGTTGCGGTGCTTGTCCAGGTGGCGCACCGCTGCCAGCGTCGTCGTGCCGGCGTTGATCATGATGACGGAGCCGTCCTGCACGAGTCCGGCCGCCAGGGCGCCGATCTTGTCCTTCGCGGATGTCTGCAACCGCAACCGGAGGTCAAGTTTCTTCTCCGTCGTTTCCATGACCGATTGGCTGACCGCTCCGCCGTGGGTCCTGACCAGTACCCCGTCGGCATCGAGCTGGTCGAGGTCCCTTCGGATGGTGTCGGCCGAGACTCCGAAGTGCTCCGCGAGAGCCCCGACCGTGACCTGACCTGCTTCTGACACGTACAGGGCGAGATCGGCCTTGCGTCCCGCGGGCAGGCGGGCGGCCTGATCGGGCCGGTTCGAACGCGGGGCCGGGGAAGGGGACATGCCTGATATTAGCATTTTCTTGCATTTTCGTTCCGTGCTTTGTTGATTTCATCGGGCCAATTCCGGAGTTTCACGCATGACCCTGCATGCATGAGTGACTCCGACTTGGTCGGCTCGACCGGTGAATCCGGCGAAATCAGGGTGTTGGCGCGTACAAATTGGTGCATTTGTATGCTTGACGATCGGCAATTCACTCCGCTACTATCATGCAACAAGGCGCAGAAAAGCGCATACAACAGCAGAACACAGCAAAACTTGGAATGGAGAACCATGAATAGCAAAGGCGCTATGGTCCGGAGGGCTGTCGTCCCTCTTGTCGTCGCAGGAATGGCCGTCACCCTCATCACCGGGTGCAGCACCAGTAGTTCGGTCACCGCGACTGCGGATCCGAACGAGAAGGTCACGCTGGAGTTTTCCCAGTGGTGGGAGCCGGAACTGCCCGCTGGTGCACTGCGCACCCTGATGGACGAATTTCAGACGGAGAACCCGAACATTACGGTCAAGCTGCTCAGCGCGCCGTACGCGGCAACCAAGGACCAGACGGTTGCCGGCGCGGCCTCGGGAGTTATGTCCGACGTTGTGGGACTTGACGGGGCCTGGGTGAGCGACTTCGCCAAGCAGGGCGCGCTCGCCGACCTCTCCCAGCTGATGAAGGACGCCGGGTACGACGAGAGCCAGCTGGCCAGCCAGGTCAAGATCAAGGACTCGACCTTCATGATCCCGGTGCTCAACTTCGTCTATCCCATGTTCACCAACGACGATCTGTTGGCCAAGGCCGGCGTCACGGCACCGCCCACCAACCGCACCGAGTTCACCGCGGCGGCCGAAGCTGTTACCAAGACCGGGGACGCCAAGGGTTGGGTCCTCCCGCTTTCCCTCCAGGCGCCGAACGGAATCCAGAATGACGTCATGTCCTGGGCGTGGGCATCCGGTGGCAGCATGCTCAAGAACGGAGCCCCGGACCTCACGAACGCCGCGGTGAAGAGCGCGACCAATTACGTGAAGGACCTCTGGGACAAGGGCGTCATCGCCCCCGGTTCCCTCACCATGACGGAACAGGACAAGGTGGAGGAATTCACCAACGGCCGGGTCGGCATGATGATCGACTCCCTGTCGCACGTCACGAGCATCCGGGAGAAGAACCCGAACCTCAAGTTCAGCATTTCCGCCATTCCCGCGGCGGACGGTTTCACCGGCAAGCGCGGCATCCCATACGCGTCGTGGGGCATTGGTGTCTCCGACACCGGAAAGCACAAGGCGGAGGCCTGGAAGCTCGTGCAGTTCCTGATGAGTGAGAAGACCAACTCCACCCTGTCCACTCTCGCCCACGCCTTCCCCGGGAACACCAGCTCCACTCCGGACTTCACCGGAACCGACCCGCTCTTCAAGACGGCATTCGACATCTACAAGAGCGGCACACCCGTCAACGAGTTCGTCGGTCTCCCGGTCGCGGAACAGCTGATGCGTGACTTTGACGAGCAGTTCCAGGGCGCGCTGACCGGGACCCAGTCTGTCGACGACATGCTGACCAAAGCCCAGGGGGCCTGGACCGCGAAGTTCTAGCCAGTCGGAGACAACTCAGCCTCGCGTGGCCGCGACAGGACTCGTGCCTGACGCGGCCACCCAAACTCAAGGAGGGATCACGTCTTGAGAACAACACGCACCACAGGTGCTGAGCGGACTACCGCGGCAAAGTCGCTGACCGGCAGGCTCACGCCGTACGGATTCATCTCCCCGACGGCGGCCCTGCTCTTCATCCTCATGTTCGTCCCGATCGCCATGGTCATGGGCTACTCCGTCATGGACAACGTCATCACCAACAAGCATCCGGAGTTCGTCGGGCTGGACAACTACGTCAAGGTCCTCACCAACGGCGTCTTGCCGACTGCCGTACTCAATACGGCGATCTTCACCATCGTCAGCGTGATCGCACACCTCGTGCTCGGCCTGTTGTTCGCGATGATGCTCAATACGAAACTGCTCAGCAATCTCACCACCGGGCTCTTCCGGGTGATCTACGTGCTGCCCTGGCTGTTCACGGTCGCCATCATCGCCATCCTCTGGCGGCTCCTGCTCAACCCGAACGGCGTTATCAACTATGTTCTGGTCGGCCTCGGGATCACTCCCACCGGCATCGAGTGGCTGTCGACACCGGGAACGGCGCTTCTGGCCGTCACGTTCATCAACATCTGGGCCGGGTACCCGTTCTACATGGTCAGCCTCCTGGCCGGCCTGCAGGGAATTCCGACGGACCTCTATGAAGCAGCCAAGGTGGACGGGGCTTCAGCGCTCCAGCAGTTCTGGCACATGACCCTGCCCCAGCTCAAGCCCATCATCATCAGCATGTCCCTGCTCGACGTCATCTGGACGTCGCAGCAGTTCGCGCTGATCTGGATGACCACCGGCGGTGGGCCCATCAACGCAACGGAGATGCTGAGCACATTCACGTACAAGCTGGCCTTCAGCAACTATGAGTTCTCCCAGGCCTCCGCGAGTGCCGTCCTGCTCCTGGTCGTGTCGACAGTCCTTGCATACGTCTATGCCCGATACCAGAAAGCGCGGGAGTGATATGGCTGCGACCCAAAGACGCGTTCGCCTGGTGAAGAAGGCCGGGCTGTTCATCGGCCTGCTGATCGGCGCCGTGTTCGCCGGATTCCCGGTGGTGTGGATGGCGTCGAGCTCGTTCAAGTCGAATACCGAGATCTTCGCCTCGCCGCCGAAACTGATCACGGACAACTTCTCCTGGGATGCGTACACGTCGATCCTGACCGACCCCACCAAGGTGCGGTTCTTCATCAACAGTTACGTGGTGTCCCTGTCTGTGACGGTGCTCACGCTCCTCATCGCCATCCTGGCGGCGTATGCCTTCAGCCGGTTCGAGTTCCGCTTCAAGAAACCCCTGAACATGATCATCGTGAGCGTGCAGGGCGTCCCGCCCATCACGCTCCTCATTCCGTACTTCGGATTGATGGTGACTCTGGGCCTGTACAACACCTACCTTGGCCTGATCCTCACCTACATGGTGTTCACGCTGCCCTACGCGATCATCATGATGACCGGCTACTTCAACACCCTGCCCAAGGAACTGGACGAGGCAGCCCGGGTCGATGGGGCGAGTGCGATGGGAGCGCTCTGGCGCATCCTCGTGCCGATATCCATCCCGGGCATCGTCTCGGTGGGTATCTACACCTTCATGATCTCGTGGAACGAGTTCCTCTTCGCGCTGACCCTGACTCGCACCCAGGACATGCGTACCGTGCCCATCGGCATCCAGTTGCTCATGGGCCAGAACTCCTACGAGTGGAACCAGATGATGGCGATGAGCATCCTCGGGTGCATCCCGGTCCTGCTCCTCTTCCTCTTCTTCCAACGCTTCTTCATCGGCGGCATGACTGCAGGAGCGGTCAAGAACTAGCCGCGTCTGCCTTTTCCCTCTCGTCTCACCCCAACCAAGGAGAACCACCGCATGTTAATGAATGGAATCGACCTTCTGGCCGTCGCGAATGCGAACGACTTCGCTGTCCCGGCGTTCAACGTCAGCGACTACGCGATGATGAACGGCCTCTTCGAGATCAGCGAGGAGAAGAATTCCCCGCTGATCATTGCGATCCACCCGGACGAACTGAGCCACATCGGCGTCGACATGCTTCCCGCGATCATTGCGCGCGCTCACCGCTCGACCGTACCCGTCACCATCCACCTGGACCACGGGGCGACCTACGAGCAGGTGCTCGTGGCCATCCAGAGCGGCTTCACATCCGTCATGATCGACGGATCGCTGCTCCCGTTCGCCGACAACGTGGCGATCACGAAGCGGGTCGTCGATGCCGCGCACGCCGTGGGCATCTCGGTCGAGGGTGAGCTCGGCACGATCGGCAAGACGGACAGCGAGGCCGAAGACGGCACGGCGACCATCATCTTCACCGATCCCGACGACGCGGTGAAGTTCATCGCATCCACCGGCGTGGACAGCCTGGCCATTGCCATCGGCACGAGCCACGGCATCTATCCCGCAGGCATGAAGCCAGAGCTCAGGCTGGACCTGCTCCGCGAGATCACCGGCAAGGTCGGCATCCCCCTGGTCCTTCATGGCGGATCCAACAACCCGGACCAGGAAATCGGGGAGGCCGTGCGGCTGGGAATCAATAAGATCAATATCTCGAGCGACATCAAATCGTCGTACCACTCCAAGATGCGGGAGGTTCTTGCCGACCCGGGTGTGCGGGAGCCGAACACGATCCAGCCGCCGTGCGTCGCCGCCATGAAGATCACCGCGGCGCAGAAGATCGACCTGTTCAATGCGGCCGGAAAAGCAGCACTCTACTAATCGAATGGCACATATCTCCATGCGCGAAAAACTGGTGTTGGGGCTCGGCGGAACCGTCGACTACGAGATCGCCTGGGACTCCCGGGTGATCGAGCACCTCATCCGCGAGTACTCCATTCGCGCGTCGGAGCTGGATGCCTCGATCCCGGTCATGAGCGAGCGGGACCTCGTCGTCACGTTGCTCGCCTTCCTCGAGGGCGGTGCCGGAGGAGAGCGATTCGTCGCCTCCTCCGACATCGTGGAGACGTTCGCCGCCCGGTTCGATAGAAGGATCACCCTGGGCGGCACGTGCGTGCGCGCCGCGATGGCGATGCAGGCGCTCGGCATCGAGAGCACTGTTCACTTGGTCAGCATCGACGATCACGTTCGCAGGCTGCTCCCCGCGGGATGTGCCTACCTCTGCAGCGCAGACCACGACACGACCGATCCGCATCTCATCGTGCAGTTCAACGCGGGCGCGCGCGTCCAGGCCGGCGACATCGACCTGCGTGCGCCGCACCCGAATCGGGTCATCTACGCCAATGATCCACCGAACGAACAGCTGCTGTTGAGCAACGCTCTCGGAGAGGTGCTCCGAGATGCCGAGGTGTTCCTGATCTCGGGGTTCAACGTCATCCAGGACACGGACCTGCTCCAAGAACGGTTGGTGGACATCCTTCGGCACATGCAGCAGTTGCCGGTAACAGCCGTCGTCTATTACGAGGACGCCGGATTCCATGTCCCGGCGATGAGCCGGTACGTGCGCGACGCGCTCATCGGGGTGATCGACGTGTACAGCATGAACGAGGACGAAATGCAGGCATACCTGGGACGCCCCGTCGACCTCCTGGCCGTCGACGAGGTGGCCGAGGCGCTCCGGGAATTGCAGCGGCTGATCCCCGCCGCGACCCTGGTCGTGCACACGAAGTACTGGTCACTCGCCCTGGGCGAGTTCGCCGCCTCCTATGGCGCGAGCCTCCAGGGCGGCATCACGATGGCGAGCACGCGATATTGCTACGGGGACGATTTCACCGAGCGGGACTACCGGGAAGTCGACAACCGGATGCCCAGCGTGCCCGGTACTCGGTTCGCCTCCGATCTCGAGGACCGGATGGGGCACACCGTCCGGTGCCTGCCCGCGTTCGCGCTCACCGTCGCCGCGCCGACGACCATCGGACTGGGCGACTCGTTCGTCGGCGGGTTCATCGCTGCCCTGGCTCGGCGCTAGCCGGGCGGACAGTGGTCGAAGCCGGGCCGGCTGCCGTTCCAGTGAAGACCGGGTCGCTCCGGTTCCAGAGAGTGCGGCCCAGGACTAGGACGACCGTTCGCCGGTCAGCCACTCGTCGAATGTCGTGGGAGCCTCGCCCTCGTCCCCGGTGCCGCGCAGCACCCCGGAACGCATTCCGCGCCAGTACGCGCCGGGAAGGGACACCCCGAGTGCCGGCATCCGTCGCCCGTCGGCCCGGATGACCTTGCGCACCATGCCGAGGAGGATCTCATCCCGCGGCCCGCGCAGGTCGCGGTGACGTCCCCGCTCGGTGCCGTCGGCGATCGCAACGAGGGCGTCGGCCACGTCGGCGGCCGCGATCGGACGCAGCAGTCCGGCGGGGACCAGGGCGATCGGGCCGAACGACGCGCGTCCGAGCACCTGCCGCGCGAACTCGTGGAACTGGGTGGTTCGCAGGATGCTGAACGGCACCGGCCCGGCGGTGACGAGGCGCTCCTGCTCGACCTTCCCGGCGTAATACCCGAGCGGCAGGTAGTCGATTCCGACGATCGACAGCGCCACGTGGTGTCCCACCGACTGGCGCACTTCCGCGGCGAGCAGGTGCCTGGTCGCCGCGCCGAAGAACTCGACGGATGCTGCGGCTGAGGTGCTCGCCACGCTCGTGACGTCGATCACGGCATCCGCTGCCGTGAGCGCCGCGTCGAGTCCGACGCCGGTGCTGACGTCCTGCCCGGTTGACCGTGACAGCGGGACGACCTCGTGACCACGGCGTTGGGCGACCGCAACGACGTGCCTGCCGACGGTGCCGGTCGCCCCGGCTACGACGATCCTCATGATGCGACCCCTCCTAGGACGTTGTGAGTTGCTTGACCATCTCGAGTTCCCGGGTCGTCGGGTCGAGGTCGTAGGGCGCGGTCACGCCGGTTGCCGCGAAGCCGCGGTGCTCGTAGGCGGCGCGGGCGCGGTCGTTGTGGTCGTGCACGTGCAACGTGAGCCGACCCGATTCCGTGAGCGCCCAGTCCTCGATGCGCGACAGGAGAGCATCCGTAACGCCGGCCGCCCCGCCGCGGTAGTCCGGCGCGACGTAGACACCGACGAGCAGCGCACCCGTCGCCTCGTCGGGAACGTAGCCGCCCATCGTCCCGACCCAGCGCCCAGAGGGCGCGATCGCCACGACGACGATCGAATGCTCATGGGTGCCGCGCGCTCCGCGCATGGTCCATTCGGCCTCGTCGTGGGCGAGCGCGGCGTCGAAGGTCTCCCCGAAGGCGAGGGGCGTGTCGTGGAGCATCTCCAGTCGAAGTTCCCGGATCTCGCGCCAGTCTGCCGCCGTCGTGCGGCGAATCGTGAACCCCTCGGTCATCATCCACGCACGATAGCAGGGAAGCGCGCCGGGTCGAGGTGAAGCGCCGCGCTCACCGGGTCCGCGCCGCGTGCGGGCCACGCACGCCTCGACTTGACGGCTCTCTCCCGGAGTGCCACACTCGCAATATCTGATTAATCAGATTAATCTGATTAATGAAATTCAGCGTCAACCTCGCTGTGCCCGCGCCAGCGGAGCGCGGTGACCTGGGCCTGACAATGAGGTCGCGCCGAAGCGTCCTCGCGAGAGGACGACGATGTACTCATCCACACCACCCGGACTGACGAACGCAACCCCACCAGCCCGCGTCAGCAGCGACCCGCACACCCCTGTCGGCGTGCCCGGCCCGCAACCCGTCCTGGTCATGATGGGGGTTTCCGGCTCGGGCAAGTCGACCGTAGCCGCTCTCCTCGCCAGCCAGCTCGGGTGGGACTTCGTCGAGGGCGACGATCTGCACCCCGCGGCGAACGTGGCCAAGATGGCGTCGGGCACTCCGCTCACCGACGAGGACCGCTGGCCCTGGCTCGACACCGTGTCGTCCTGGATCGTCGAGCACACCACGGCCGACCTCCCCGGCATCGTCACCTGCTCGGCGCTGAAGAAGCAGTATCGGGACGTGCTGCGCGAGCAGAACGTGATCTTCGTGCACCTCGTCGGCTCAAAGGACCTGCTCGGCGCACGGATGTCTGCCCGACTCGACCACTACATGCCGGCCAGTCTTCTCGATTCGCAGCTGGACACCCTGGAGCCGTTGGATTCCGACGAGCGCGGCATCCTGATCGACGCGGCGAGACCGCCCGCCGAGGAGGCCGCCAGGATCGTCACGATGCTCGGCCTGCGGCCGGCCGCAGGCTCGTCCGCACCCGGTGCGGCCACATCAGGACAGTCGACCGCCCGGACGCCGAACACCACTGTGGCCATGCACCCGGTCGTCGAAGCGGTCACGCGCCGCATCATCGAACGCAGCGCACAGAGCCGGGCCAGGTACCTCGCCCGGATCGATGCCGCCGCGGAGCAGGGACCGACCCGCGGTCGCCTGGGCTGCGCGAACCTCGCCCACGGGTTCGCTGCCACCGGCCAGCAGGACAAGGCGGCGCTGCGCGCCTTCGTGAAGCCGAACATCGGGATCGTGTCCTCGTACAACGACGTGCTCTCCGCGCACCAGCCGTTCGCGGCCTACCCGGCGATCCTCAAAGACGCCGTCCGGAAGGCCGGCGGCATCGCGCAGGTCGCGGGCGGCGTGCCCGCGATGTGCGACGGCATCACCCAGGGCAGAGACGGCATGCAGCTGTCGCTGTTCAGCCGCGATCTGATCGCCATGGCGACCGGCGTCGCGCTGGCCCACGACCTGTTCGACGGAGCGCTGCTGCTCGGCGTCTGCGACAAGATCGTGCCAGGCCTGGTCATCGGCGCGCTGGCCTTCGGTCACCTCCCGGCCATCCTGGTGCCGACCGGACCGATGAGTTCCGGGATTCCGAACAAGGAAAAGAGCCGGATCCGCGAGCTCTACGCCGAAGGCCTGGCCGACCGCGAGCAACTTCTCGAGGCCGAGACGGCGTCGTACCATTCCGCAGGCACCTGTACCTTCTACGGGACGGCGAACTCCAACCAGATGCTGATGGAGGTCATGGGACTCCACCTTCCCGGCGCGAGCTTCGTCAGCCCGGACTCCCCGTTGCGCGAGGCCCTCACCGCCGCCGCGGCCCGCCAGGTGGTCGCGCTGACCGAGCTGAAAGACCGGTACACCCCGATCGGACGCGTGGTGGACGAGCGGTCGATCATCAACGGCGTCGTTGCCCTGCTTGCCACCGGAGGGTCGACCAACCACACGCTGCACCTCCCGGCAATCGCGGCCGCCGCGGGGATCCAGCTCACCTGGCAGGACTTCGCGGACCTGTCCGAGGTCGTTCCCCTGCTTGTCCGCATCTACCCCAACGGCCCTGCCGACATCAACCACTTCCACGCCGCCGGGGGCACGGCGTTCCTGATCGGCCAGCTCCTCGACGCGGGCTTGCTGCACCCCGACGTCCGCACCGTTGCCGGCGCGGGACTCGACGCCTATCGCCGGGAGCCGGTGCTCGACGGAAACGCCCTGAGCTACCGCCCGGGACCGACCGAGAGCCTCGACACGGACGTGCTGCGGCCCGCCTCAGCGCCTTTCGCGCCGAACGGCGGACTCCGGATCCTGGACGGCAATCTCGGCAGTGCGGTCATCAAGGTCGCCGCGGTGGCGACCGAACACCACGTCATCCAGGCGCCCGCGGTGGTGTTCGACGACCAGCACGTCTTCCTCGCAGCGTTCGAAGCCGGTGAGCTCGACCGGGATCTCGTGGCCGTGATTCGGTATCAGGGCCCGTCCGCAAATGGAATGCCCGAGCTGCACAAGCTCACCCCGGCGCTCGGCATCCTCCAGGATCGCGGCTATCAGGTCGCTCTGGTCACCGATGGGCGGATGTCCGGCGCGTCGGGAAAGATCCCGGCCGCCATCCACCTCACCCCCGAAGCCGCAGCGGGCGGTCCGATCGGCCGCATCCGCGATGGCGACCTCGTACGCCTCGACGCGACGGCGGGCGCCCTCGACGTCCTCCTCGACGACGACGTCTTCGCGGCCCGCGAAATCACCGGTGCTGCGCTCGACGACGTCAGCTGGTCCGGCACCGGTCGGGAGCTCTTCTCGGTCTTCCGCCGGCAGGTCGGCCCGGCCGACCGTGGCGCCAGCGTCATCACCAACACACTTGAAGGAGTCCTCTGATGTCCACCCTGAACGCAGCCCAGCTGCTCGAGCTCGCACCCGTGATCCCCGTCGTCGTCATCGAGGATGCCGACCGCGCGGTGGCACTGGCCCGGGCACTCGTGGCGGGTGGCCTGCCGGTTATCGAGGTGACGCTGCGCACCCCGGCTGCACTGCGTGCGATCAGTGCCATCGCCGACCAGGTGCCCGACGCCGTCATCGGCGCCGGAACGGTCAACAACCCGGAACTCGTGCGTCGGGCCGCCGAGGCCGGGGCCCGGTTCCTGATTTCTCCCGGGTCGACCGATGCCCTGCTCGACGCGATGGACGCATCCGGTCTGCCCTACCTGCCGGGAGCCGCGACCGCGTCGGAGGTCCTGCGGCTGATCGAACGCGGACACCCGGAGATGAAGTTCTTCCCTGCCGAGGCGTCCGGCGGCCACGCGGTGCTGCGCTCACTCGCGGCGCCCCTGCCGGAAGCGCGGTTCTGTCCGACGGGCGGGATCACGCTCGCGAGCGCGCCCGTCTACCTCGCGCTTCCCAACGTTGGGTGCATCGGCGGCACGTGGATCACTCCGCTGGATGCCATTGAAGTCGGCGACTGGACGCGTATCGAAGGACTGGCCCGCCAGGCCGCCGGCCTGCGGCCCTGAACTGCGGCACTCGGCTTGGGCTCTGGCTTCGGCCAGGCCTAGCCGAGGCCCGCGATCCGGTTCAGTGCGGCACGCATGATGAGCTCGGCGGGGTCGTCGAGGACCTCGTGGTTGAGGTAGAACGCTTCGAACCACGCGCGCACTTCCTCCTCGGGGAGCCCGACCGCAACCCAGTCGACCCCGGCGACCGCTTCGGAGACCGGTTCCCCCGTGCCGGCATCGAGCCACGCCCGCACAATCGGCGTCTCGGGGTCCGCGTCTTCCGGGTTCCAGGTGAGGATCAGGCTGCGTGCCTCGTCGTCCGTGTGCAGATGGTCGGTGCGCCCGGACCCCAGCCAGGGCAGCATCATCTGCTCGCCGGGAATGGCAACGTCCACGATCTCCAGGGGCACCGCCCCGAAGTCGCGGGCGTAGACCCGAAGTCCTTCGTGGTGCCAGTCGGCGGCCTCTTCGGCGTCCTCCGCGAGATCTTCGAGCAGAGGGAGAGTGTGCTTGACGAGCGCCAGGGCCCACGCCACGAGTTCCTTCGTCTCCCGCTTCGGCCACGGGCTGCGATCAGTCTCTTCTCCGTCGGCGCCATGGAAGTGGTGCTCGACACCGTCAGGCGTCGTTTCCAGGTGCAGCTCACCGCCCTCGAACCCGAGGGAGAACACGGCCACCTCTTCTTCGTCGGCCTCGCCCTCACCGTCGACGAACCAGTCGGCGTTCAGCACCGGGTTCCGGAACTGGGTCGGCAGCGGCGGAGCCTCCAACGGCAGGTCGCCCAGGTCCAACACCGCCCGGAAAACAGTGTCCGGCATTCGCAAGGTGGGGTCAGTCACAGGTACTCCTCAGTCCGCGTCGAGAATACCGGAAACGAGGCGTCGGGAAGTGACGTCGGGAAGTGACACGGAGCGGATGACGGGAATCGAACCCGCGCTATCAGCTTGGGAAGCTGAAGTTCTACCATTGAACTACATCCGCGCGTCCGGCCGCGGGCAGTGCCTGCACCGGAACCGTGCCAGCATATCAAGTCCTCGCCGTTAGGCTGGACCCGTGCTGCTCTCCGATCGTGATATCAAGGCCGAAATCGACGCGGGACGTATCGGGCTCGAGCCCTACGCTCCGGAGATGATCCAGCCGTCGAGCGTCGACGTGCGCATCGACCGGTACTTCCGGTTGTTCGACAACCACAAGTACCCCTATATCGATCCGGCCGAGGACCAGCCCGAACTCACCCGGCTGATCGAGATCCCCCACGACGAACCGTTCATCCTGCACCCCGGTGAATTCGTGCTCGGCTCCACCTATGAAAAGGTCAGCCTCGCCGACACGATCGCGGCCCGCCTCGAGGGCAAGAGCTCGCTCGGCCGCCTCGGCCTCCTCACCCACTCGACGGCCGGATTCATCGACCCGGGCTTCACCGGCCACGTGACCCTCGAGCTCAGCAACGTGGCCACCCTGCCGATCAAGCTCTGGCCCGGCATGAAGATCGGCCAGCTCTGCTTCTTTCAGCTGAGCTCGGCCGCCGAACGCCCGTACGGCTCGAGCCAGTACAGCTCGCGCTACCAGGGCCAGCGCGGGCCGACGGCGTCGCGCTCCTTCCAGAACTTCCACCGCACGGATGTCTCGATCGCCCCGACGACGGACGTGCAGTAGCCGCAACCCCCGTTCCGCCCCCGCCGGAAAAGTCCTGATCCAGAGCGAGAGGACGGGTTCACACGGGCGCAACATGCGGCCGGTAAAATCGGGAGCATGACGACGACATCCGTACCCGGTTTTGCCGAGGCGCTCATCGCGCCCGGCCCGACGCCCGAATACCCGGGCCGGATGCGTCGCTTCGGCCAGCTCGTCGGCAGCTGGGCCGCGAAGGGCTCACGCCTCGACGAAGCGACCGGCGACTGGCACGAGCGTCAGTTCACCTGGATCGTCGAGTTCGTGCTCGACGGGCGTGCGGTGCAGGACGTCGAGATCGTCGATGTCCCCGTGAGCGACACGCATCCCGACGGACGGGAAACCGTGGCCATGGCCGTGCGCGTCTACGACCCGCACGCGGGCGCCTGGCGGGTCAGCTATTTCGCCCCCGCCATCGGCGAGTACTGCCACCTCGTGGCAACCCCGCACCGCAACGGGCTGCGCCAGGACGGTACCGGCACCGACGGCCGGCCGATCCGCTGGAACTTCGTGTCCATCACCGCGGACGCCTACTCCTGGGAGGGCTGGGTCTCCAACGACGAGGGCGCGACCTGGGTGCTCGTCGAGCACAACGAGGCCACCCGCATCCGCTGACCGGCAGCTACCGGGCCACTCGCTCCCGGATCGGCTCCAGACCCCGCACCACGCCGGGTGCGAGGCCCAGCAGGGCGTAGACGGCGATCAGTTCGAGTGCGCCGAGGCTGAAGTAGATCGTCTGCAGGTCCGCGTACTGCCTGATCAGGGCGATCTCCACGAAGATCCAGATCATCATGCCGAAACCTGCAACGACGGTCGCGATCAGTGCCCAGTCCTTGCGGCGCAGCAGGCCGATCGCCGCCAGGAGCTGGGTACCGCCTGCGACAACGCCGAGCACGAGCCCCGGAACGAAGTAGGACGTGAACGGTGTGCCCTCGAGGTAGGCCAGCGGCAATCCGCCGCCGTTGAACCCGGAGCAGAGAACCATCCCTGCGAAGGCCGATACCGCTCCGAACAGGAGCAGACCGATCAGGATGCCGCGGACCAGCGCGGCGGAGACGCTGAGTTTCATGTCGGGAACCTCTCACTTTCTCCCGAGCATATTCCCGAACTCACCGCGCCGCCGGCCACGGCATTCCGCTAGAGCGAGAAGGGAAAGCCCAGATCTGCAGGATATTCTCCGAGAGAGGTGAGCTGGGTCGCCGAGCGCTTCAGCGCGGCGAGGGTGAGGCCGAGCGTGCCCGGTCCGAAGCTCACCCGGGAGACGCCGAGCTCGGCCAGACGGGCCAGGGGAACGGCGCCCGGGTGCCCGATCACGGAGATGCGGCCGTTGACCTCGTCGAGGGCCCGCTTGACCTTGTCCTCGTCGCCGAGGCCGAGGAAGAAGATCACGTCGGCGCCCGCGTCGAGATACGCGTTGGCGCGGGCCACGGCCTCGTCCCATTCGCCGCCGCCGGCCAGGGTGTCCACCCGGGCGTTGATCACGAGCGGCACGCCCGCGGCGTCGGCCCCGGTGCGCGCGGCGGCCACCCGGGCTGCCGCGGTCGCGATGTCGTACTGCGGTGCCTTCGCGGCGCCGATCGAGTCCTCGAGGTTGATGCCTGAGGCGCCGGCCTCCTCGACGAGGCGACGGACGTTGCGGGCGACGCCGGCGGCATCCGCTGCGTACCCCTTCTCGAAGTCGACCGACACCGGCAGGTCGACCGCGCCGATGATGATGCGTGCCGCCGCGATCGCCTCGTCGACCGTGAGCCCGCCGCCGTCTTCGAGGCCGCGCACATTGGACACGGAGTGCGAGGCCGTTGCCAGGGCCCGCACGCCGGGCGCCTCCGACACGATCTTCGCGGTGATGGCGTCCCAGACGTTCGTCACGATGAGCGGTGTGCCCGGGACGTGGAGCGCGTTGAGAAGTTCGGCCTTCTGGATCTGCTGAGTTGTCATCTCTCCAGCCTGACAAAAATGCCGCTCGTGGGCGAGATCACAGCGGATGTCCAGTCGATGAACAGAGATCGTCCAGCTACCCGAGCGGGTGCTGCTTCGCCTTCACCGGGATCAGCATCAGCAGCCCGACCAGGAGCACGAGCGCGATGCCGAGGATGCCCCAGACCTGGCTGCCCGAGACGCTGACGAACAGGGCGAAGAGCGTCGGTGCGAGGAAGGTCGCCGCCTTGCCGGTCGTCGCGTAGAGGCCGAAGATCTCGCCCTCGCGCCCGGCCGGGATGCCGCGGGCGAGGAAGCTGCGGCTCGCGGACTGGGCCGGGCCGACGAACACGCACATCAGCAGGCCGAAGATCCAGAACATGGTCGCGCCGCCGGTGGCGAAGAAGAAGACGGCGAGGCCGGCGACGATGGTGCCGGACAGGGCGACCACCATCACGTTCTTGGCCCCGAGGCGGTCGTCGAGGCGGCCGACGAGCACGGTGGAGATGCCGGCGATGACGTTGGCGACGATCGCGAAGATGATCACGTCGCCGCTCGAGAAACCGAAGGTGCCGGCCGCGAGGATGCCGCCGAACTGGAACACCCCGGTGAGGCCGTCGCGGAAGACCGCGCTCGCGATCAGGAAGAGCGCCAGCTGGCGGTCGCCGCGCCAGAGTGCGGCCACGTCGCGCCCGAGCAGTACATAGGAGCGGAAGAAGCCGACCCGCTCGCGCCGGGCGGCGGTGGGAGCCGCGTACTCGGGCACCCGGAAGAGCAGCGGCAGGGAGAACAGGCCGAACCAGGCTGCCGCGATGAGCATTGACACCCGCACCGACAGCCCGTTTGCGTCGGTGACGCCGAAAAGACCGACGTCGGGGTGGATGAAGCCGAAGTAAAGGATGAGCAGCAGCACAATGCCGCCGAAGTAGCCCATCGACCAGCCGAATCCGCTGACCCTGCCGATCGTCTTCGGCGTGGAGACCTGGCCGAGCATCGCGTTGTAGTTGACGGTCGCGAATTCGTAGAACACGGTCCCGGCGGCAAGGAGGATCAGTCCGAGCAGCAGGAAGTCGGGCGAGGCCTGCACGAAGAACATCGCGGCGGTGAGGCCGACGACGATGAAGGTATTGACGCCGAGCCAGAGTTTCCGGCGACCGGAGGCATCGGAGCGCTGCCCCGTGATCGGCGCGAGCAGGGCCACGAGCAGGCCTGCGATCGCGAGCGCCCAGCCGAGCTGGGCCGAGATGACGTCCTTGTCGCCGAACGACGAGCCGGTGAGGTACACCGTGAAGACGAAGGTCGTGACGACGGCGTTGAATGCGGCCGAACCGCCGTCCCAGAGGCTCCAGGCGATCACGCCGCGCCCGGCCGGGGTGGGGTGATCTGCCGTGCCGCGCTGTTCCGCTGTCCCAGTCATGCGCTCAGAGTAGTGGTCGCCGGGGAACAGTGGGGAAATTGATCGGGAATCCAAAGTTGAGTCACTCACACTCAACTTTCAGCTGGCTGGCTTGACTCCGATTTCGGGCGGTGCCACACTTGAGTCAATACCGCTCAACTCTGGTCGATCATACCGATTGTCCCGTTGAGCTCACACTTTGAAGGAGAACGCACACATGGCCCGTGCAGTAGGCATCGACCTCGGAACCACCAACTCGGTGGTGGCCGTCCTCGAGGGTGGAGAACCCACCGTCATCGCGAACGCTGAAGGCTTCCGCACCACCCCGTCCGTCGTCGCATTCACCAAGGACGGCGAGGTTCTCGTCGGTGAGACCGCCAAGCGCCAGGCTGTCACCAACGTCGACCGCACCATTTCTTCCGTCAAGCGCCACATGGGCACCGACTGGACCGTCGGCATCGACGACAAGAAGTACACCCCGCAGGAGATCTCCGCCCGCATCCTCGCCAAGCTGAAGCGCGACGCCGAGCAGTACCTCGGCGACAAGGTGACGGATGCCGTCATCACCGTCCCCGCGTACTTCAACGACGCCGAGCGCCAGGCCACGAAGGAGGCCGGAGAGATCTCGGGCCTCAACGTGCTCCGCATCATCAACGAGCCGACCGCAGCAGCACTCGCTTACGGCCTGGACAAGGGCAAGGAAGACGAGCTCATCCTGGTCTTCGACCTCGGCGGCGGAACCTTCGACGTCTCCCTCCTCGAGGTGGGCAAGGACGACGACTTCTCGACCATCCAGGTGCGTTCGACCGCCGGTGACAACCGCCTCGGCGGCGACGACTGGGACCAGCGCATCGTCGACTACCTGATCAAGAAGTTCAAGGAAACCACCGGCGTCGACGTCTCCAAGGACAAGATCGCCAAGCAGCGCCTCAAGGAAGCCGCGGAGCAGGCCAAGAAGGAACTCTCCAGCAGCATGTCCACGAGCATCCAGCTGCCGTACCTCTCCCTGACCGAGAATGGCCCGGCCAACCTCGACGAGACGCTGACCCGCGCCCAGTTCGAGAAGATGACCGAAGACCTCCTCGACCGCACCAAGAAGCCGTTCCAGGACGTCATCCGTGAAGCCGGCGTCAAGGTGGGCGACATCGCCCACGTCGTGCTCGTCGGTGGTTCGACGCGTATGCCCGCCGTCTACGAGCTCGTCAAGAGCGAGACCGGCGGCAAGGACCCGAACAAGGGCGTCAACCCGGACGAGGTCGTCGCCGTCGGCGCCGCACTCCAGGCCGGTGTGCTGAAGGGCGAGCGCAAGGACGTCCTCCTGATCGACGTCACCCCGCTGAGCCTCGGCATCGAGACCAAGGGCGGCATCATGACGCGCCTCATCGAGCGCAACACGGCCATCCCGACCAAGCGCAGCGAGACCTTCACCACGGCAGACGACAACCAGCCGTCCGTCGCGATCCAGGTCTTCCAGGGCGAGCGCGAGTTCACCCGCGACAACAAGAACCTCGGCACCTTCGAGCTGACCGGTATCGCACCGGCCCCGCGCGGCATCCCGCAGGTCGAGGTCACCTTCGACCTCGACGCCAACGGCATCGTGCACGTGTCCGCCAAGGACAAGGGCACCGGCAAGGAGCAGTCCATGACCATCACGGGCGGTTCCTCGCTCGCGAAGGAAGACATCGAGCGCATGGTGCGCGAGGGCGAAGAGCACGCCGCAGAAGACAAGCGTCGTCGCGAAACCGCCGAGACCCGCAACACCGCCGAGCAGCTCGCGTACTCGATCGAGAAGCTCCTCAAGGAAAACGACGAGAAGCTCCCGGCCGAGGTCAAGACCGAGGTCCAGGCCGACGTCGACGCGCTCAAGTCTGCGCTCGCCGGAGACGACGAGGCCGCGGTCAAGACCGCGTTCGACAAGCTCAACGAGAGCCAGGGCAAGATCGGCGAGGCCATCTACAAGTCGAGCCAGGCGGATGCCGCGACGCCCCCCACCGAATCCGGCGAACCGACCGCTGACGCGGGCAAGTCCGACGAAGACGTGGTTGACGCCGAGGTTGTCGACGACGAGGAAGAAACCAAGAAGTAATGGCCAAGGACAAGGGTCCGGTCAACGGGCCGTCCGACGAAGAGGTGGAGCCGGTCGCCGCGGAGGAATCTGCGGCAGCCGAGGCGTCCGCCGAATCCGAGGCCGCTGCATCCGCTGAGGGCATCGAGGAAGACGAGCTGACGGTCCAGGACATCCTGGATGCCGCCACGCGCGAGGTCGCAGAGCCGACGAGCGAACATCTCGCCGATCTCAAGCGGGTCACCGCCGAGTACGCGAATTATCGCAAGCGCACCGAGGCGAACCGCGAGATCGAGCGTGAGCGCGTGACCGTGGACGTCGTCAAGGGCCTGATCCCGGTGCTCGACGACCTGGACCGTGCCGAGAAGCACGGCGACCTCGTCGCAGACACCGCATTCAGCACCATCGCAGCCAAACTGCGCACGAGCGTGGAGCGCCTCGGCGTGAAGCCGTTCGGCACGGTCGGCGAACCGTTCGACCCCACCGTGCATGAGGCCATCTTCCAGATGCCTACGCCCGATGTGACGGTCGACACGGTCGGCGAGGTGGTCGAGACCGGCTATTTCCTGGGCTCGACGCTGCTGCGTGTTGCCAAGGTCGTAGTCCAGGTACCGAGCGATGGCTAGCCAGGACTGGTTCGACAAAGACTTTTACAAGGTCCTCGGCGTCTCGAAAGACGTGACGCCGGCCGACCTCAAGAAGGCCTATCGCAAGCTCGCCCGCAAGTATCACCCGGACTCCAATCCGGGCAATCCTGCGGCCGAAGCGAAGTTCAAGGAAATCAGCGAGGCGCACTCGGTGATCGGCGACCCCGCACAGCGGAAGGAATACGACGCTGTGCGGGCCATGGGCGGTGGAGCACGCTTCACCGCCCCCGGTGGCGGAGGCGCCCAGCAGGGTGGCGGCTTCGACGACGTCTTCGGCGGCATGTTCGGTGGGGGTGCCCGGCAACAGGGCTACTCCTACCAGCAGCAGGGCGGGTTTGACGACCTGCTCGGCGGCATGTTCGGCCGGGGCGGCGCCGGCGGCGGCGGTTTCGGAACGTCCACGGGAGGGTTCCGCGGTTACGGCGGACCGACCCGCGGGCGGGACGTGATCGCATCCACGACCGTCGACTTCATCACCGCGACCCACGGCGACCAGATCACCCTGCAGACGCAGGATGGCCGGGCCATCAAGGTCAGGATTCCCGCCGGCGTCGCCGACGGGCAGAAGATCAAGCTCCGCGGCCAGGGCCAGCACAGCCCGGACGGCGGCGAGGCCGGTGACATCGTCCTCACCGTGACGGTGCGCAAGCACCCCGTCTTCGAGCGTGACGGCCTGAACCTGAGGCTGCACGTGCCCGTGACGTTCGTCGAGGCAGCTCTCGGCGCCACGATCGAAGTGCCGACCCTGGGTGGAGCGCCGGTCAAACTGCGCATCGCCCCCGGCACACCGAGCGGGCGGGTCCTGCGGGTCAAGGGACGCGGCGTTGTGACTCCGAAGGGCACCGGCGACTTGCTCGCCGAGGTCCAGGTCGCGGTGCCGTCGCACCTGTCGAAGGACGCCGAGGAGAAGCTCGCTGCTTTCGCGGCGGCCCTTCCCGACGAGAACCCGCGCGACGAACTGCTGGCGAGAGCGAGAGACTGACGGTGGACGAGAACTCCCGGGTGTTCGTCATTTCGACGGCCGCAGAGCTTGCGGGCATGCACCCGCAGACGCTGCGACAGTACGATCGCCTGGGACTGGTGAGTCCGGACCGCACCCCGGGCCGGTCTCGCCGGTATTCGATGCGTGATGTGGTGAAACTGCGCGAAATCGCGGAGCTGGGTGCCGAAGGCGTGAGCCTCGAGGGCATCCGGAGGATCATCGCGCTCGAGGACCACGTACGCCGCCTCGAATCGCGTTTGCGCGAACTCGAAGCGGCCCTCGCCGATGAACTGCTGAACCGGTCGGGTCGCCGCGTCTTCGCGGCCGGCTCGGCCGGTGAGGTCATCTCGATGCGCGCGGGCACCCGAACCCGCCGCGCGAACCAGGTGGTCATCTGGCGCCCGCTTGACGGCCGCTGATCCCGTGGCGCCCGACCCCACTGCGTTCGACTTCGCCGCGCTCCGGCGTTTTCCCGACGTCGAGGCCTCCAACCTTTTTGCCGTCGACGCGAGCGACCGGCTGATCCTCGACGAGGCGGCAGAGAGCCTTCCCGCCGAACGGCTCGTTGTCGTCGAGGACCGGTATGGCGCCCTCACCCTCGGCGCCGCTGCGCTCTTCGGGGCCACCGGCATCCGCGTGCACCAGGACGCGCTCTCGGGCGAGGCGGCCCTGGCCCGGAATGCCGACGAGTTCGGCCTCACCGACCGCTACCGCTCGTTCCCACTGGGCCACGAGCTCCTGTCGGGCGCAACCCTTGTCCTCCTCCAGCTGCCCCGCAGCCTCGCCGCGCTCGACGAGATCGCCGAGGCGATCGCCCGGTACGCCGATCCCACGGTCGTCGTTGTCGCCGGCGGGCGGCTCAAGCACATGACCCCGGCCATGAACGAGGTCCTCGCACGGCACTTCGAGCGGCTCCAGGTCTCCCCGGCCCGGCAGAAGTCCCGGGTCTTGCGTGCCTCCGGTCCCCTCCGGGCGACGGAACAGGCGAGCCAGGCCTGGCCGCACGTCAGCAGGCATGACGACCTGGGTCTGACCGTGTGCGCGCACGGCGCCGCGTTCGCCGGCACCACGATCGACATCGGAACCCGGTACCTGCTCGAGTTCCTTGACCGTATGAAACCGGATGCCGTCCGCGCGATCGACCTCGGCTGCGGCACGGGCGTGCTCGCGGCCGCGCTCGCGCTACGCCGAACCGGACTCACGATGATCGCGAGCGACCAGTCGGCCGCCGCCGTCGCATCCGCCGGGGCCACCATGATCGCCAACGGGGTCGCCGATCGGGTCACGGTCGTGCGTGATGATGCGCTCGGATCCCAGGCGGATGCGTCCAGTGAGTTGATCCTGTTGAATCCGCCGTTCCACATCGGATCCTCCGTGCATGCCGGCATCGCGCTCAAGCTCTTCGCTGACGCCGCGCGGGTGCTCCGGCCCGGCGGTGAGCTCTGGACGGTGTGGAACACACACCTCGGCTACCGGCCGGCGCTCACCCGCCTGGTCGGGCCGACGCATCAGGTCGGCCGGAACGCCAAGTTCACGGTCACGGTCTCGGTGCGACGGTAGGCAGCCGCAGGGCTTCGGGAGGCCTTCAGGGGTGCGAAACCTTCCCGAAACAGAGGTGCAATCCATCCGACACGCCCGGGATGTGACCGGGAGTTGCGGCCCCCCACGGTTCACCGTAAAGTCATCTAAGTCACCCCACAGGTTCGGAAAGCCGAAGCGCTTACCGGCCTCAAGCGGGACCACTTCCAATCCCGATCAACGCGTAAATTCGCTGATCGAGATTGATGGCGTTTCACCAGATTCCCTTAGCGGGGGACCGAGCGAAACGACACGAAAGAAGAATAAGGAATTGCCTCGGAGCGACAGCCTGCAAGGGCCTGAAGCCGGGTGCGTCCGATCCTTGAGAACTCAACAGCGTGCACAATGTCAAATGCCAAAAACCTCGTGGTTTGGATCCGTTTCTAGCGGTGAAG
>NZ_SOFR01000008.1:0-6713 GCF_004402735.1 Cryobacterium sp. MDB1-18-1
GGTGAATAAGGAGATCAAACGCCGCACCGACGTCGTCGGTATCTTCCCCAACGCCGCGGCCCTGCTGCGCTTGGCCGGGTCGGTTCTGATTGAGCAGCATGACGAGTGGGAGGCCGGCGAACGGCGCTACTTCTCCGAAGCATCCATGCTCGAGCTGGCCACCATGAACAACCCCATCAAGGTCATCGACGAGGCGGTGATCCTCCCAGAACTCGCCGCCGCCTAAGCTAGAACAACTGACCCGCACGGTGTTGAGAAACTCCACCACTCAGCGGGACGTGACCNACCACTCAGCGGGACGTGACCCCTTCGCCATTGAACAACCCGCCGGCATCGACGTCGGAGAGATCGTCGTTCGTCCAACAGCGCAGGGGTAATCGGCCCAACCAGCCTTCACCGGTGAAGCACATCAGCTGCTACAAAGCTGTCGTAAACCTCCAAAAGTTCTCGACGGTCCAGAATTGATCGTTTCCGATCCGCGTGAGGCGCAACGCTCTAGAACGGATCACAAAGGTGTCAGAACTGCTGTCCACGAAAAAGCTCGCGGCATCCCGGGCGTCGGTCTTCGCTTCCCCGCGTGGAGGTCCGCGAGCCGGCGCATGGCCAGGCCCGGCAGGTAGTCCACGAGCACGTTCTCGGCCTGCGCGACCGCGATCGGCATCGCACCGATCGTGGCTGGCTGATCCACGACGAACAACACCCGACCGCGCTCCTTCAACTGCCCGATCAGGTCCCACAGCTTGATCTCTTCGTTGGGCAGCGCTTTGTCGAAGAGTTGTTTCCCCGCCCGGTCCGATGCAACGGCGTGATGTTCGCCTCAACGCCGATAAGCACGTCAACGGTGTCGTAGTTCTCGATCATGAATTCTCCGTTCCAGGCTTCGTTTCGTTGGCCTGTGCCGCGGCGTCAAGTCTTGGCATCCACGTTACGAATGGTCTGGGACGAGTCCCGGTCCAGGCCCGATCAGCGATCACCTGATGCCAGTCAGGCCCGGTGACAACACCCCCCCCCCGGATCATGAACGACTGGGGGCAGCAATCATGCCGGGCCCGACAGGCCAACACCCTCCCAGCTCACACTGATTGGGCCTACGAAGAAAATAACGGGGGGTACCTGGCGATAGCAGGGCATTTCCGCGTGCAGACGAGTTCTGTTAGGGCTCAAGGTGAGGCAGGATGCGGTCCAGCCATTTGGGTGTCCACCAGTTGGCGCGTCCGAAAAGGTACATTGCGCATGGAACGATCACGAGTCTCACGACGGTGACGTCGATGAGGACGCTGATACCCAGGCCGAGCGCGAGCATCTTGATAGTGATGCTCGTTGTGAGAAGGAATGAGAAGAACACGCAGGCCATGATTACGGCCGCACACGTGATTACTCGGCCTGTCACGGAAAGTCCGTGGGCGACGCTATCTCTATTGCTGTCTCCCCGTATCCATGCCTCCCTGATGCGTGAAAGCAGAAATACTTCATAGTCCATCGAGAGGCCGAAGATGATGGCGAACATCAGCATGGGCACGTACGAGACGATCGGGATTGGTTGGGCGACGCCGAGGAAGCTCGAGCCCCAGCCCCACTGGAATACTGCGACGAGGACCCCATATGAGGCACCGATTGAGAGAAGGTTGATGATTCCTGCTTTGAGGGCAAGCACTGGGGATCGGAAGGTGAGAAGCATTAGGAGGATTGCCGCGATTACGACCGTGAAAATGATCGTGGGCAACGATGATGCGACAGCTTGCTGGAGTGCGATCGATGTGGCGACTCCTCCGGTGACGTAGCCGGCATACCCGAAAGTTTTCATTTGGCCTGGTAGGACCGTGGCGTCTAGCCGGGAGATCAGGTTGGCGGTGGCGGTGTCGCCGACGGAGGTGGTGGGTGTGACCTTTCCCACGAGGAGCATTTTGTCCGTGGTGGGTGCGAACTTTGTCACGGAGGCCACACCTGGCGTTGAGGTGAGGGTCTCATTTAGGGCTGTGGCTTCGGTTGCAAGCTGGGCGTCGGTCTGGCCTTGGGGTGCCCGGGCTACGACGACGAGTTGTGCTTGGTATCCGGGGCCGAACCCCGCGTCGATGGCATCCGATGCCCGACGTTCTGTCGTTTGGGTGGACAAGGCTCGAACGCCTGGGTTTCCGATCTGAATGGTCAGGACTGGCAGGGCAAGCAGGACAAGCAGCCCAAGCCCAGCAGTGAGATAGGCGGCGGGGTGCTTGCTCAGTGCGGTTGCGTACCGCTGCCAGCCCTGCGCGTTCGTGACCGGTTCAGCGATAGGGTTCTTGCGAACTTTGAGGACGTCGATTCGTCGACCTGCAACTGCCAGGAGTGCGGGAACGAGCGTGATTGCCGACAGGGCGGCGACCGCGACGGTGATGCTGGCCGACACGCCAAGCTGCCCAATGTAGGTGATGCCCGACGCGTAGAGACCGATCAGCGAGATCACGACGGTAGCGGCGGCGATGACCACGGCGCGGCCACTGGAGCCAACGGTCGTGGCGACCGCGGCGACTGGGTCGAGACCGTCCTTGATGAGTTGTCTGAACCGGGTTGAGAGGAAGAGGGCGTAGTCGATTCCGACGCCAAGCCCCATCATCAGCGCGATGGTCGGCGCCTCGCTCGGGAAGGCGAAGTAGGCGCTGGCAATGCCCAGAACACCGATACCCGCAAAGATGCCGATCACAGCGCTGACAACGGGAATCAACGTAGCGAGTACGCTTCCGAACGCGAGGAGCAGGATCAGGATCGCGACTCCGATCCCGACGAGCTCGGAGCTCGTTGTTGCGGAGGATGGCCCAGCGGCGCCTCCGAGGTCGCCACCATAGTCGACGCTGATGCCCGCTGTCCTCACCGCGCTGACAGCAGAATCTACGGCGCTTGCGTCGGGTGTGTCTAAGGCTGTGACGGTGTCTTTGTAGGTGATTGAGGCGACTGCGACCTGACCGTTGGCAGACATGGAGGCGAAGGGATCGCTCACTGCACGAACCGAGCTGAGACTCGCAATGGAGGTGATGGAAGCCTGTATGGCCGACTGTTGGGCTGCCAGTGTTCCGGAGGAAACGTGAAATACGACGTCGCCTGATGCGGTCCCCCGGGCGGCCTTTCCGGTTTGGTCCGTGTGGCTTTTGAGGAGGTCGGCGCCGATTTGTGCCGAGGAATTGGGGAGGACGAATGCAGCGTTGTATGCACCGTTCAACGCCGAGCTCCCGAGCGTGACGGCGACCAGCAGGAGCGTCCAGGTGATGATGACCGCCCATCGGCGTTCGGCGCACCATCCGCCGAGCTTCCAGAAGAAGCCATGGTCGGTTGGCGTTCGGGGTGGGGTGGCCTGTGACATCCTGCTGGGCGGTGCCAGAAGTGCAGCCATCAGTGCGTCACCACCCCAGAAATAGCGGCGGCAACGGGGCTGGCGACAATCACGCCGTCCGGTGCCGCGGTGTCAGTGAATTCTGCACAGCGATTAGGGCTTTTCATAGGGTTCTCCTTGAGGTTCGGGCGGGTGCCGAAGATCGCGGCACCCGCTGACTTTAAGGACAAGGCATTCATGTAGACAATGACTGCGGGTACCGACCACACCCCTACGCCGGTAGGGGGTGGCATGTACCCGAGGGGGCTGGTCCAGCGCGTCATTGTGCGTAGAGTCGAGATCGCGGGCCAACGGCGACACCCAAGCGCAGTGGTCTACCTACTCAGAAGGAATAGTTGGCAATGCTCCTGTTTCGTCACCAGTTGCGACGGCTCTACCCCGGGGCGGTTGCCCGGCTGCGGCGACCCCGCGCCCTCGCCTGGTCTGTTCTAGCCATCATCACTATCGCCCTCTTTAGCACGGCGGTTCCGGTAACTATCGATGTCTATGACACTCCTATTGCGCTGACTTTCCTGACCTTCACGATTCTCTGTGGAAGCATCCTTCTCGCGCCCCGTTTTCCCAAGATCGGCTCGATGCTCAATCTCGGGGCACTCGCAGGTCTCATCGTGCTCACGGCCCACAGCCCCGGACAATATTGGCCATTGCCCATCACCGGTTTGCTCGCCTTTTGTGCGCTGATCGCGGTACTCGGAATTTGGGGCGGCTGGTTGTTGCCCCTGGCGGTATGGTGGTTGGGAATTGTATTGATCTTGCTCGTTGCCGCCATCATGTCTCGGCCGACAGGCGGGCTCACAAATTGGCAAAGCAGTATCATTGGCGATTCTTCCATCAGTGCCCTGGTACTGGCTCTGTCGATAGCGATCGGGCAACGCCAACGAATCCGCGACCAACTCGCGTCCGCAAAACGGGACGTGGAGCTCGAACACGCCCGGCGGGAACACGCCGAAGAACGCGGCAGAATAGCCAGAGAGATGCACGACGTTGTTGTTCACAGCATGTCACTAGTTCACATTCAGGCCTCGTCGGCGCCCTACCGGATTCCCGATCTCGATGATGAAACCCGGGCAGAATTCGAGAACATCGCGCGTTCCGCTCGTTCTGCGCTCAACGAAATGCGGCAGGTGCTCGGCGTGCTCCGCCCCGACGCGCGAGACTTACCATTCTCTCCCCAGCCACAGCTATCCGACCTTAAGGAACTCGCACTCGTGACGACCAGGGCCGGTTCTCCTGTCACTCTCAGTATCGGCTCGAACGCGACGACCCTCTCCTCCGTTGTGCAATTGGCTGCATACCGAACGGTGCAGGAGGCGCTGGGCAACGCTCTTCGCCACGCCCCCGGCGCGGCGGTGTCAGTGCAATTCCAGATCGTCAAAGACAAGCTGCAGGTCGAAATCACCAACGACCCGGCCGAACCAGATCCGACAATGCACCGCCCAGCCGAAGCGCTCGGAACCGGCGGTCGAGGACTTCAGGGCATTCAAGAACGTACCGCTCAATTGCGCGGCCAGACCGAACACGGGCCAACGCCCGAGGGGGGTTTCCGTGTTTTCGCGGCCTTTCCGGTATGCGCCGAGACAACCAAGAACGGCGACCTATGAGTATTCGCGTCATGGTCGTCGATGACCAACCGATGTACCGGGTCGGACTCACAGCCATTCTCAGCGCCCAACCGGACATGACTGTTGTTGCAGACGCAAACGATGGCGTTGAAGCTGTGCGCCAAAACCGCACTGCACACCCTGACATCGTCCTGATGGACGTGCGAATGCCCAACATGAACGGGATAGATGCCACCCGGCAACTCATCTCTCCGATCGGAACGGCCCACATTCCCCGCATTATCATGCTCACCACGTTCGACATCGACGACTACGTCTACGCAGCCCTCCGGGCCGGGGCCAGCGGATTCTTACTTAAAGACACCGAACCGGAACAGTTGGCTACCGCCGTTCGCACGGTCGCAGCCGGCGACGCCCTGCTTGCACCCAGTGTCACGCGACGTCTCATCGAGAACTTCGTAGACAGCCGGCCCGCAGGGCTCACCTCAGCGACCGTGCTGAATGAACTGACCGAACGCGAACGAGACGTCTTCATGCTGGTTGCGTCGGGGGCTTCAAACCGCGAAATAGCGTCGAAACTCTATATCGCGGAGCAAACCGCAAAATCCCACGTCAGCCGGATGATGACCAAACTTCAGCTCCGTGACCGGGTTCACGCCGTCGTTCTCGGATACGAAACCGGGGCAATCCGACCCGGCAAAGGTGCCACCGGGATATAGCCTTCAGCGTCAACGAGAAGCCTTGCAAGCCATCACTATTCGCGCAAAGTATCGTCCGAGTTGTCATACTCGGACTGGCTGCGAACTTCCACTTGGGCACGGGGCGTTTTGTGACAGTGACCACTGTTGGCTGGGAACCTCGGGTCACGCTGCCGCGAATCGCGTTCGTGGTCGGCAGTTCCTTTTTCACGAATTGCAGCGCCGTGAGTTCAGTCCGGTTCGAGATCGGACCTAGAACGAACGCCCTCGCGGCGGTGGACAGCGGCGAGACGGGAGATCAAAACGGCGGCCACCACCATTGAGATCACCGACCCCAGTAACACTGCGAGTGTTCCCTCGTCGGCGACAGCTCCCGAACCACCCAGAGCGAGCTTGTTCAACAAAAGCGACACGGTGAAGCCGATGCCGCCGAGAGCCCCGACGGTCGCATGCCCGAGCGCCGTGAGTTGTGGCGTTTGAGAGCGCTGGCTTACGAAACGGGCGAGCCATCCGTTAGTGCGATCCATGTCATTTTGCCCACCGGCAATGCGCTGACGATTCCCCAAATGAGTATTAGCGCTTCCGGGGGCCACCGATATTGCCTTTGGGGGCCACCGGGCGGTATGGCCAGTAGCGCGCTCGGGAGCCACCGAATATTTATGCGGGGGGCCATCTGCATTGCTCCTTCCGTCCAGAGCTCGAAGTGGAGCTCGGCCCGCGACAAACCAGCCGGAATCAAAAAGGCCTTAAACAAGCACGCCGCGGTCTAGCAGGTGATGATCGATGTGTGGCTCAAGCACGAGCCCCGACGAAAGCACCAGGAGCATGTTGCTGGAACTCCTCGAGCGGCGTCACGATCAGGCATCACCGGTGTTTTGCACCCAATGCGCGCAACGAGATTGACACCATCTGGATCGAGACAGGCGGCCACAACTTGAGAGAACACACCGCCGGCCATGTCACGGCACAGGCACTCGCATCGTCGGGTGCCACTGCCCTACGTGTCAGGGTGAGTTGAGGCGGGTAGCTCAGAGCAAGTTCGCCGTTTGACGTAGGGCGAGAATCAGGAAGTCCCACCATGTCCAGTCCCTC
>NZ_SOFR01000059.1:0-14250 GCF_004402735.1 Cryobacterium sp. MDB1-18-1
CCGGGCCCTGCAGGGTCAGCGCGGTGTCGAGGGTGCGGTGGTACGCGGCCTGCACCTTCTCCGCGTCCCCGGTCAGATACAGGGAGGCCATGCCGTCGTTGAGGGCCTGGAACACCACGTGCCGGTCCTCGACGCTTTTCTGGTGCCTCGCGGTGATGGTTTCCGGGTGGGTGCGTTCCCGCACCCTTCGGGCCCGGTCGGCGAGTTTCGCCACGGTCAGCACTTCCGCGTCGGGCACGAGGACCTCCTCGAACACGGCCCGGGCCCGGGCGGCCGCTTCCGGGTCACCGTCGANCGCCCGGGCGGCCGCTTCCGGGTCACCGTCGACTCGGATGCCCCAGGCCTGCTCCATGATGACTTGCGCGTGCCGGTAGCTGATCACCCCGGAGGCCAGAGCGTCCCGGGTTGCCGGGAGGTCTTCGGCGAGGGTGCGGCTGGCTTCGATCAGGGTCTCCGCCGCGGCAGCCGCAGCAGGGCGCCGACCTCGCACGTGAACTCCTCCTTCGTGGCTTCCTCCGGCGACCACGGCGGGCGCGGGCCGCCCGCCCGCACTGCGGCGTCCGCCCGGCCCCGGCCGACGTCGGCGAGCACCCGTTGGGCGGTGTAGATCGCGGCGGCCCGGCGAGCGGTGGCCTGATTGATTTCCCGGTCCGCATCCCGGATTGCGTCATAGAAATCGGCGAGGGGCTGCTCCACAAGGCTCAGATGCCGGGGGTTCAGGTACGAGTCGGGAGGGGTCCCGGGCGGGGGTTCCGCCGTGCTTTCCGAACGAATAGTTGAGGGTTCTTCAGCTGTCATACCGGTCACTCTACGGAGGACCACCGACATTCCACCGGCATCCGCACGCCCACAAATCACCTGTGGATAACCCGGTCAGAAAGCATTTGTTGAGGAGGGGGCACCACAATCCGCCGCTACGGGTCGGCCTGGTCTGTGGCGAGCTCAGCGGATTCCAACGACATGAAACACAGGAGTCCGCGTTGTTCCCGTAGCGTGGGGCCATGGTGAACACGCGTCCCGACAAGCATGATCCACTGTCCTTGAAAGACTCGACACTGGCCGTGCATGCGGGCAATACGGTCGATGCGGGGTCGGGTGCGATCCGCACCCCGATCGTGATGGCGAACTCCTATGCATTGCCGGAGGACCCGTCGTCGGTGAGCTGGTCGGGCACGGACGTGCCGCTCTACACCCGGAACTCGGGAGTCAACCAACTGGGACTGCAGGCGAAGCTCGCTGCCCTGGACGGTGGCGAGGACGCCGTCGTGCTGGCGTCGGGTGTCGCGGCGCTTCACGCGGTGTTCTTCACGTATCTGCGCTCCGGGGATCACGTCGTGGTCGCCGATGTCAGCTACGAGGCGACGTGGCGGTTGTTCACGGAGCTGCTTCCCGACAAGTACGGAATCGAGGCCACGTTCGTCGATATCAGCGATCTGGCCGCGGTCGCTGCGGCGATTCGACCGAATACGCGACTCGTGCACACGGAGGCGATCGCCAATCCGACGACCCGGGTTGCCGACATCGAGGCCCTGGCGGCGATCGCCCATCGGGCGGGCGCGCTGCTCGTTGTGGACTCCACCTTCACTCCGCCTCCGTTCTATCGACCTCTCGCGGACGGCGCCGACCTGGTCGTCCATTCCCTGACGAAGTACATCAATGGGCACGGCGACGCGATGGGCGGCGCGGTGATCGGCTCCCGCGAGCTGATCCAGCGCATCAAATCGGATGCGATGGTCGACGTGGGCGGAGTGATCTCGCCGTTCAACGCGTGGTTGATCACTCGCGGGTCGGTGACGCTGCCGCTTCGTCTCCGGCAGCATTTCGAGTCGGCCCAGTTGGTCGCCGAGTTCCTCGACTCCGACCCGCGGATCGCGTTCGTCGCTTTCCCCGGGCTCGCGAGCCACCCGCAGCATGAGCTCGCCGCGCGACAGTTCGCCGGTCGGGGCTATGGCGCGATGCTCGCGTTCGCCGTCGCGGGCGATCCGGAAACCCAGAACCGCTTCGTCTCCCAGCTCCGGGTGATCACCTCGGCCGTCTCGCTCGGTCATGACGAGTCGCTGATCGTTCATGTCGGCACGAGCGGACCGCGGGTCGCTGCGTACCCGGCGCCGTTCCGCGAGTTTGGGCATCTTCGATTCTCGGTCGGGCTCGAGGATCCTCTCGACCTGATCGCCGACCTGCGCGCGGCTCTCGACGCCACGTTCGCGTAGGCGTCACAGCCACAGCCACAGCCACGGTCGCAGCCGCAGCGAACGTCAGGCCCGGTTTCGCAACCGCGCGCGGCGGGCCTGACCGTCCTCCTGCAACTCCGCAATGGAACGCTGGGCCTTCAGGAAGTCCGTGAACGACTTGAAGCCGATCTTCTTCTCATCGAACCCGGGGTCGAGGCGCTTCATCTGCTGCTTGAGAGCGGATGCTGCCATCCAGCCGTCGACGTCGTCATTCGCCCGCCCGCGCAGGGCGCGCATGAGGAGTTTGCGGGCCTCCTTTGCGAGGTCCGGCGCCGGCGGCTCGACGGCCACTGTCGGAGTGGAGTGCGGAATGTCCTCGACGAGGTCTTCCCCGAGGTCTTCCCCGAGGTCTTCAACGAGGTCGTGGTAATACGAGAACTCGTCGCAGGCGTTCTTGAACGCCGCACTGGTCGAACCCTGCACACCGATCCCGATGACCGTGCGGCCCAGGCGCCGTGCGCTCTGGGCGAGCGGGATGTAGTCGGAGTCACCGGCGACGATCACAACGTGCGAGATGTCCTGCAGCCGGAAGAGGTCCTCAACAACATCGATCGCGAGGCGGATGTCCGCACCGTTCTTGGTTCCGGAGGTGTTGAAAAGCTGTACGAGGTCGACCGCGCGGTCGACGAGCTGCTTCTGGTACCGGGTGTTCGCGGGCGCGGCCCAGTCCGCATAGGCCCGGCTGATTGCGACGGCTCCGAAAGACGAAGCGAAGTCGAGGACGGCGCCGATGTTGACCGTGGCTTCCTGGAGCCGATCCGCGGTCTTGCCGGTGGCGGTGCGGGCCTTCTCTTTGATGAAGGCTCCACGACCATGCACATTGTCGTATTGGGAAATGATGATGTTGTCGAAATCGATGTAGACGGCGACACGTGTCTCGGACAGTTCAGCCATGCTTCAACGCTACCGCGCGGCGTCTTCACCGGTGGGAGCGTCTTCACCGGTGAGGGCATCCCGGCAGGCGACGAGCTGAGCGAGAAGTCCAGCATGCTCCGCGGGGGACAGGGGGGACAGCATCCGTTTCTCGACACGGGCGACCGCCGCACTCGCGCCCGCCAGCGCCGCGTGGCCGGCCGGGGTGAGGCGCGTCGGCCGCGCCCGGCCGTGTTCGGCGACATCGGCGCGCGCGACCAGACCGCGCTCCTGAAGACCGCGCAGTACCTCGTTCATCGATTGGCGCGTGACGAACGCCCCGCGGGCCAGATCGGCGTTCGATTGCTCCGGCTCGTGGCCGAGTAGCTCAAGCACCGAATACTGCGACACAGTCAGGCCCTGCGGGCGCAGAACCGCGTCCATCGAGGCGTGCAGGGCCGTCGCTGCCTGCTTGAGCAGATAACCCACCGACTCGGCCAGATCGCCGACCTTCTCCTCTTGACTCATGTCAGCATCCTGACACACAATAGTCATGTAAGGATCCTGACACGCGGGATTCGACGAGGAGAAGAAACCATGACTGTCACTGGACCCGATTTTCTAGCCCTGCAGGTGAGCGACCTCGAGCGGTCGGCGAACTTCTACGAGACGCTGCTCGGGCTGCGGCGCGCGCCCGTGAGCCCGCCCCACGCTGTTGTCTTCGCCACCGAGCCGATCGCCTTCGCCGTTCGGGAACCGATGCCGGGGTTCGACCTCGATGCCGTGCGCCCGTGGGCCGGTGCGGGAGTTGCGCTCTGGTTGCACGCCGATGACTCCCAGGCTGTGCACGACGTCCTGGTCGAAGCTGGAGTCCGGATCGTCAGCGCCCCTGCCCCCGGCCCGTTCGGTCTCACCTTCTCATTCAGCGACCCGGATGGCTACGTCGTCACCATCCACGACCAGGTCTGATGAGGAAGACGCCGGCCGGGCTCGCCAGACCGGTGCGACTGTATTGACCGGTACCCATTCGGAGTCGTCAGGCGACGAAGGGGCCTCCGGGTCCGAAGGCGAGCCCGGCGAAGCGCTCGCCGATGCGGTGGTGCGTCGCGGCATCCGGGTGGAGGTGGTCGGGCAACGGATGCTCGGCGAAGTCCGCGGCGCCGTAGAGGTCGAGGCCGTCGAGGTAGTGCAGGTTCGGATCTGTGGCCGCCCGCTGCTGCGCGACACGCGCGAGTTCCGCCCGGATCA
Source organism: Cryobacterium sp. MDB1-18-1 (assembly GCF_004402735.1). Taxonomy (NCBI): domain Bacteria; kingdom Bacillati; phylum Actinomycetota; class Actinomycetes; order Micrococcales; family Microbacteriaceae; genus Cryobacterium; species Cryobacterium sp. MDB1-18-1. Next base: position 4,332 of record NZ_SOFR01000059.1, read on the forward strand.
CCGTGAGCGTCAGCTTTCCGGCGGACGCTTCGGCCGGGTCCCCGGTGGCCACGAACTGCAGGCGACCGGAGGCGAGGGCGGCGAGGTCGAAGGCGCCGGGCCCGGGTGTGTCCTCGTGGATGGGGCAGAGGAGGGGCGAGACCAGCAGCAGCGGTGTTGTGGGGTGACCGTCGCGGATGGTGTCGAGGAAGCCGTTCACGGCTGGGGCGAAGGCGCGCAGGCGCATCAGGTCGAGATTGACCAGATTGATGCCGATCTTGACGCTGATCAGGTCGGCGGGGGTGTCGCGCATGGTGCGGGCGATGAAGGGGTCGAGCAGCGCGCTGCCGCCGAAGCCGAGGTTCACCAGATCGACATGGCCACTCGAAGCGGCAAGCGCCGGCCAGGTCTCGGTGGGATTGGCGGCGTTGGAGCCGTGGCTGATCGAGCTGCCGTGGTGCAGCCAGACCCGGTTGCCTGTCGCAGGCGCGGGTTCGATGGGCCCGTTGGAACGGAGGGCGACGAGCTCGGTTCGTTCGTTGTGCGGGAGCCAGATCTCGATGTTCTTCAGGTGATCCGGCAGGCCGGTGAAGCGGAGGGTGCTGACGGGGCCGAGGTGGTTCGTGGTGGCGCCTGTGGCCATGTCCACGGTGACGGTGATGCCGGTCGTCGCGATGGCCTGACCGGCGAGCTTCCCGTCCACGAGGAGTTGGTACACGCCGATCGGGCGCGGCGGGGCGCCGAGGTAGACCAGCTTGGTGGGCAGTACGTCGAGTTCGAGGTCGGTTGCTCGGGTGCTGAAGGCCAGCCGGACCCCGGAGGGCTGGGCTTCCATGGCGGCCAGCTGCGGGTCGGCGTATGCGCGAGCCCACGCGGGCAGGCGGTGCGGGAGCACGCCGTGGACGGTCTGTTCCAGATCGAGCGCGCCGCGGAGGAGGCCGGGGGTGATGGGCGAGGTGATCCAGTCGTGCTGGGAGGACATCTGTGAACTTTCTGATCGGGGATTTGCGAGGTGGGAGTCGTGGTGAGGGTGCCGGACGCGTGGCGTTCTGGCGTTATTCGGGCGCCGGCCAGGCGCGTAACAGGGCGTCGAGGGCGTCCAGGGTGCGAGTCCAGGACTCCTGGGAGTCGGGGGGACTGTTGCTGAAACCGCCCTCCAGCTCGAGGGTCGCAAAGCCATGGAAGACGCTGCCGAGCAGTCGGACGGCATGCGTCTGGTCCGGTTCCGCCAGGTCGTATCCGCGCAGGATTGCGCGGGTCATCGCGGAGTGGCGGACGCCGGCGCTGGCGATCGCGGTCTCCCGGTCGAGCCGGAAGTGCATGGCGGCGTAACGACCGGGATGTTCGCGGGCGTAGTCGCGGTAGACGTTGCCGAGCGCGACCAGGGCATCTTTGCCTGCCCGGCCGGCCACGGCATCCGCTGCCCGGTCAGCGAGTTCCTGCAGCGCGAGCAGGGCGATCCTGGTCTTGAGATCGTGCGAGTTAGTGACGTGGGAGTACAGGCTCGCGACCTTGACGTCGAAATGCCTGGCCAGTGCCGAGAGCGTGACCTGGTCGAATCCGACCTCGTCGGCGAGTTCAGCGCCCGCCTGGGTCAGGCGTTCCGCGGTCAGTCCTGCGCGTGCCATGAGAAGCTTTCCATTTTGCTAATGCTACATCGGTTTTGCCTAATACATTTAGGTAGATTCGCGACGGGCGCCGCGGGGATAATTTCCCCATGAGCGACACGCGCAGAATCCGGTCGGCGGGCGGGGCGACAGCCGGTCGAGCCGACATGGCCTTCTTCTGGGCTGGCCGCGTCGTGGCGACGCTCGGCGTGATCGTCACCGCCTGGGCGGCACTGTCGACCGGGTCGATGCTTGTGCACGGACATCCGGCCTACCTGGTCCTCCTCGTCCTCACGTTTGCCGTCAGCCTGACGGTTGCGCTGCGCTCCTGGCTCACGCGTACGGTCCGGCATCGCGGGCGCACGGGTATCCGGGGTGTCCTCGTTGCGCTGTCGCTCGGAGTGATCGCGCTGGCCTGGTGGCTCGTGCCGTCATCGGCCGTTGAGCCGGCCCTGTCCGCCATGGACTCCGACACGAGCGTGACTGTGACCGAGACGGCCGACCAGATCGTGCTGCAGCCCACGGGGGCCGTGAGCGACGTCGGGGTGTTCTTCCAGCCCGGCGCGCGAGTCGACGCTCGCGCATACGCGGCCGTGCTGCGCCCGCTCGCCGCGGCCGGGCACGTGGTCGTCATCCCCAAGCAGCCGTTCGGGATTGCGTTCCTCTCGACGGGAGCATTCGGGTCGGCGCGCGCCGCGCATCCGCCGGTCGAACGTTGGGTGGTCGGCGGCCACTCTCTCGGCGGGACGGTCGCGGCGATGGATGCCCAGTCTTTCGCCGGTGCGTCGACAGACCCGGTTGTCGGGTTGTTGTTCTTCGCCTCATATCCCGCGAACGACCTGAGCGGGCTGGGCGCCGGCGTGCTGTCGATCTCCGGTACGAACGACGGTCTGGCGACTCCGGACAAGATCAGCGCGTCGAAAGCGTCGCTGCCTGCGGATGCGCGATACCTCGTGATCGAGGGCGGCGTGCACGCTTTCTTCGGCGACTACGGCCCACAGTCCGGGGACGGAGAGCCGTCCATCTCCCAGGATGCCGCGCGCGCCGAAATTTCGGCGGCGAGCGTCGACTTCGTGAACGCCTTCGACCACTAGGACGACGATGGCCCGCCCGCACGCTTCTCGATGTTCGAGACGCGTGCGGGCGGGCCGGTGCGGAGCTGGCAGTGACCGTGCCGGTCAACCCACTGTGCCTGCTAACCCACGGTGTCTGCGGGCTCGTGGGTCTTCTTCGGCGCGCTGTCCTCGTTCTCGAGCAGAGCGGGCGGCAGCGCCTCCCCACGTCGTTCGTCGCTGTAGACCATGAGGGTCGAGCCGACGAGCGCCAGGACAATCGCGATCGTTCCGAAAATGGTCGGCAGCGTCTGGTAGACGACGAGCGACACCACGATAGTGAGAACGGGGGCGAGGGCGTTCGTCGTGGGCGCAACGATGGATGCCTTGCCTCGGCTCAGTGCCATGACGAGGAACAACGCGCCGACCGCATTGAGGAGCTGGGTGGCGGCGGTCAATGCGGGCGCCTGCCAGGGGACGTCGAGCGGGAGGCCGCCCATCGCCATGATCGCAAACGGAGTGAGGATCAGGCCGCTGATGGCCATCCAGGCGAAGGTCGTCGCGTCGTTCACTCCGATGGTCGCCGCCTTCCGCATGAAGAAGGCCTGCACGCCCCACGCAATGCAGACGAAGATGGCGATAACCAGCCAAGGACCGGATGTGGCGTCCCCTGAGCCGCCGGCGACGCTGAAGAGAACGATGGCGGCCAGTGCCGCGACCAAGCCGATGACGGCGACCTTGGGCAGGCGCTCGCGGAGGAACGCCACGGCCATGAGAACGGTGATGGCCGGCGAAATGGAGATGATCGGGAAGATCAGGTATGCGGGACCGGACGACAGGGCGTTGAACAGGAGCAGCTGGCCGCCGGCCCCGGTCAGGCCGATGAGGAGACCGTACATGGCGGCCTTCGGGCGGCGGTCGAACTTCTGGCCGCGCAGCGCGAAGACTGCCGGGATGATCATCACGACGGCCCAGATCACGTAGACCATTTCATCCGGGTACCCGTAGAGGGTGATGGGGAGGGACGAGAATGCGCCCCAGACTCCCCAGAACAGCACCAATAGTGCTGCGTAAAATATCCAACTCTGCGTTTTCTTCACAATGATCTCCTCGTTGACATCTGTTACTTGCTTGGACTTACTCAGGGGGACGTGCGTGGTGGTGCGTAGTGCGTGGTGCGTAGTGCGTAGTGCGTAGTGCGTAGTGCGTAGTGCGTGGTGCGTGGTGCGGGTGAGGTCAGTGGGACCGGAGTTGCGCCAGCGCGGCTTCGGACAGCGGGGTGCCCGCCTTCTTCGCGGCGTAGAGCGCTGCGCCGACGGCGGGGCCGAACAGCGGAGTGCGTAACTCGTATTTCGGCGGCAGTGCCGAAAGCGCCTCTTCGAATCCGCTGCGGACGGCGGCGGCCGTGAACATGCCTCCCGAATAGGACACGGGGACCGTGTCGTCGTCGCCGAAACCGAGCTCCGTGCGCGTCGTGTCGACGATCCTGGCCAGCTCGGCGCAGGCATCCGTGAGGATCTGCGCGGCGATGAGGTCGCCCTGGGCGGCGGCTTCGACGACGGTTTTGGAGAGGTCGGCGATCGCCCCTCGCTGTCCCTTCCACTGATTCACGACGACGTCGATCAGGTCGAGATCGCTGTTCACGTCGGCACGGGCCTTGACGACGTCGTAGAGGGGGCCGCGGGGGAGCCTGCCGTCGCTCATCCGGGTGAAGGCGTTGAGGCCGCGGATCGCGATCCAGTATGCGGAGCCTTCGTCGCCGAAGAGCTCGCTCCAGCCGCCGACCCGGTGGCCATGGCCTGCACGTTCTCCGTAGGTCATCGAGCCGGTTCCGCTGATCACGTTGATCCCGTCGACGGCACCGAGGGATCCGGCCCAGCCGCACACCATGTCGTTGTCGCACGTGTAGCGGTCGTGCCCGAGCACCGCGCGGGGCACGGCGTTCAGCCGTTCGATATCAGAGCTGACCTCGCCGTATCCCGGGAGCCCGAAGAAGGCCTGGTCAATGTCCTTCGTCTCGAGTCCGGCCTGGGCGGCGATCGTGCCGATGCCCTGGGCGAGGATTCGGCCGACGAGCTCGATGCCCTCGCTGAAGTAATAGCAACTCGGTGTCTGTGTTTCCGCGACGATGTCTCCGGAGTCGTTGAGGAGGACGAAGGCGGTTTTTGAGCCGCCGCCGTCAACCCCGAGGAAGAATGACATGGCTCTCAGCTCGCGTTCGTGAGGGTGCCCGCGGCCGCGGACAGCGGGTGGATGTGCACGCCCTTGACGACGCGGTTGACAGTTCCGCCCGGGAACGGGTTGTCGGGGGTGGCGCCGAGCGTGAGGGAGAACGAGAGCCCCAGAAGCTGCGCGATGACGATGTAGCCGACGGCCAGGAACGCGTCATCCAGGCCCGCGAGGTCCGAGAGGATCCACGAATGGCCGTCGGCTGCCGGCAGTGGCAGGGAGGAGATCGCGACGACGCGTTCGGGGCTGAGCGCTGTGCGCAGTTCGGCGATGATGTCGAGGTCATACTCGCGGGTATAGGGGTCGGAAGACACGTAGACCAGGGCGAGCGTGGTCTCATCGAGGACGGCCTTGGGGCCGTGGCGGAAGCCGAGGGACGAGTCGTAGTAGGTGACAATCGCACCGGCCGTCAGTTCGAGGACCTTGAGGGCTGATTCGCGGGCGAGGCCGGTCAGTGGCCCGCTGCCGATGTAGACGATGCGTTCGTAGCCGGCCTCTGCCAGTGCGCGGATCTCGGGCTGGCGGCAGTCGATGATCTGCGTTGCGGCCGTGGAAAGGGCGGCAACGGCGTCGTCGTTCGCGCCGCCGAGAATCAGGAGACTTGACAGGAGCATCGACGTGAAGCTCGACGTCATTGCGAAGCCTTCGTCGTTGGAGCGACGCGGCATCAGCACGACCTTCGAGTGTGCGCGTCCCTGATGGTCCGTGAAGAGGTTCCCGTCTTCGTTGCAGGTCAGAATCAGGTGGCTGACGTCGGTGAGCACCTGGTCGGCGAGGACCGTTGCGGCGCTGCTCTCCGGGCTGTTGCCCGAGCGGGCGAAGGAGACGAGCAGGGTGGGAACGTCTTCGGCGAAGCTCTCCCGGGGATTCGAGACGATGTCCGTCGTGGCCACGGCGTCAACGCGGCGGCCGAGGAGTCGCGACAGTGCCGGTGCCGCGATGTCGCCGACGAAGGCGGATGTCCCTGCTCCCGTGAGAACGATGCGCAAGTCGGATTGGGAGAGGAGGGGTGCGAGGAAGGCATCGATGTCGGTGCGCTGGGCGGCGATGTTCGCCGAGGCCTCGCGCCAGACATCCGGTTGCTGGGCGATCTCGCGGACGGTGGCTTCAGACCCGGGGCCTGCGGCGTGGCCGATGGTCGCCGATGCGGCTGGGGTGGATGTGGCGGTGGGGTTAGACAAGGAGTGCTCCCTGGATGGTGGTGGTTGTCGTGGAACGGTCGCGGACCGTCGGGAAACAGGCGAAGGCATATGGGCGCAGGGCGTCGCGGATCTTGTCCACGACGAGCTCGCGCGGTTCGGGAGCAAGGCTCCCGGCCCGCACCCTGGCGTATTGCTCGGGAAGGAACTGGCTGATCAGGGGAAGCGGAATCTGCAGGGCGGAGAGGTTGTCGTAGAGGCGGTTCTCGGCGGCTTCGATCTCCGGGTCCGGCCAGTAGTAGCGCAGCCGGTCGCTGTAGCTGAACCGGCGGGCAAGGCGCTGCTGCTGGGCCGTGCCCTCGTAGTAACCCGCCCAATAGTCCGGACGGGCGAGCATCCGCCGTTCGATGACCTCGACGAGTGCGGAGCGATCCGCGACCGGCACGAGCTCGTCTTCGATCTTCGCGAGGGCGAAGAGGGCTTCCCGCATCGCGAACGTCAGTCCGGGTCCGACCTTGAGGATCGCCCAGTGGTCTTCGACGAGTTCGGCGAGCCGGCCCGTCTCCTGGTAGTCGGTGGAGTGGGCCTCGAACACCAGTCCCGGCTCGTCGTTCAGGACGGTCCGCAGCTGCACGGTCCCTTCGCGGTGGTAGTCGATGACCTGCAGGTGGTCGAATTCCACGGCGGGCTGCACGACGAGCGCGATGATGCGTGGCCAGATGTCGGTGAGGCCGACCTTCTCGAATGCGGCGCGGTGTCGGTCGAGGGTCGCTCGTGCCGCCACGGCGGATGTCGCAGTCAGGGTGCCGAGGGTCTCGTGCGCGCCTCCCGGTACCGGGACCTCTGTGCCGATCACGTACAGGATGTCGCTCGGGAGACCGGCGCGCGTGGCTGTATCCTCGGCAACCCGCAACAGCCGTGCTGAGCGATCGGCCGCGAGGTCGTCGCCGACCGGCACGGGATCCCCGGCGCAGGACATGCTGCAGTCCAGGTGGATCTTGGTATAGCCGGCTTCGACGTATGCCGTGACGAGGGCGTCGGCATTCGCCATGGCCTCGTCAGCGCTGAGGTTCTGCCATCGGTTGGGACCGAGGTGGTCGCCACCGAGGACAAGGCGGTCCCTGGCGAAGCCGACCCTGTCGGCGATCGAGTAGACCAGATCACGGAAGTCGGCCGGACGCATGCCGGTGTACCCGCCGAACTGGTCGACCTGGTTGGATGTGGCCTCGATGAGAACGTAGGTTCCGTCGGCATCCGCCTGGCGGATGGCAGCCTCGAGCACGGTCGGGTGCGCCGAGCATACTGAATAGATTCCGACGGTTTCACCCGCCTTATGCCGACGTACCGTGTTCCAGAGTTGATTAACCATTGTGCTCCTTTGCAGTCCCACGGGCGTCCCGTTGTTCGGGGCGGGGTGGTTCGATCGATGGGTCTCGGGGGTGGATGGGTCAGCGGGTACCCAGCCCGGTGAGGAGGGCTGAATCCGAGGTGGTGGGGTTGTGCGCCGCTGCCGCGTCGAGCACGGTGCACAGGTGCGTGACGGTGCGGGAGATGGACTCGCAGCCGTCGCGAATGTACGTGCGCGGATCGGTGACATCCGGGTTGGTGGCCAGGAACCGCCGGACGCCGCCCGTGAATGCGATGTTCAGTGCCGTTCCGACGTTGATCTTGCGCATTCCGGCGGCGATGGCCGCGACGAGCGTCGTGTCGCTGACGCCGGAGGAGCCGTGGAGGACGAGGGGGACGGGCACGATTCCGGCAAGTTGGGCGATGAGCGCGAGGTCGAGCTCGGCAACCTGTGACGTCATCGCGTGTGAACTGCCGACCGCAACGGCGAGCCCGTCAACGGTGGTTTGCGCGACGAAGTCACGCGCCTCATCGGGCTGGGTGCGTGCGAGCGGGGAGTGCGCGCCGTCTTTGCCGCCGATTTCGCCCAGCTCAGCCTCGACCCAGAGGCCGCGGGCGTGGGCGCGCCGAGCCAGTTCGCGGGTCTGGCGAACGTTCTGGTCGTGGGGGAGATGAGCGGCATCGACCATGATCGAGCTCACGCCGAGATCGTTCGCCAGATCGATGGCGTATTCGGTGAGCGCAAGGTCCTGGAAATGGTCGAGATGAATGGAGATGGGCGCGGAGGACTCGGCGGCGATCTTCGCGCAGGCCGCGATGATCGGCGAGATCCTGCCGTTGTGGAACCGGATCGCGTTCTCGCTCACCTGGAGAATCGCGCCGGTATTGGCGCGCTCCACTCCGATCGCGATGGCTTCGGCGTGCTCGAGGGTGATCACGTTGAAGGCGAGAACGGCACGGTTGCCTGCGCCGAAGTGGTCGATGAGATCGCGAGTTGTGGCGAGCAAGATGACGAGCTCCTCCCGGCAGTGATGGAGTGCGATTCGGGCGATGTCGGCTCGACACCATCCGTGCACTGGACCAACACGATTGCCATGGCTTGATCCTGCGCCAGAATGCGCGTATCGCGCAATATTCCTGCTAAAGTGGACAGAAATACTGCGCGTTTCAACTCGGTTAGGCGTCCCATGATCCAGAACGGCTCGTATCCATCCACCCCTCGTGCGGTCTCCGGCAAGCGCTCAGAGCGGATGCGCTTGGTGCTGTCGCTCCTTCACGAACAGACGAGCATGTCGCAGTCCGCGCTCGCGGAGGCGCTCGGTATTTCGGCGGCGACCCTGCGGCGCGATCTGGCGGACCTGGACGAACAGGGGCTGCTCGTGCGGACGCATGGCGGGGCCCGCGCCCTGGATGCCCGCAGCGAAATTCCCGTTCGGCTCCGGAATACCCAGTTCCGTGAGGCCAAGCAGTTGATCGCGCGTCGTGCGGTGGAAATGATCCCCGCTGGACCGTATGCGATAGCCCTGAGTGGGGGGACCACGACGGCCGAGGTCGCCCGGGCGCTCAGTAATCGGTCAGGACTGACCATTGTGACGAATTCGCTCACTATTGCGCTGGAGTGCGCGGCACGCCCGAAGCTCAAGGTGATCATGACGGGAGGCGTCGTTCGGCAGAGCTCCTTCGAGGCGGTCGGCTCGCTGTCCGAGAACACGTTCAAGGCGATCAACGTGGGCACTGCCGTTCTGGGCACCGACGGCATCAGCGTGTCAGGGGGTGTGACGACCCACGATGAAACCGAAGCGCGCACCAATCACGCCATGGTTGCCAACGCCCAGCGTGTGATCGTCGTTGCCGACGGTTCGAAAGTCGGACAGGTCACCCTCGCGAAGATGGCCGACCTGAGCGAGATCGACGATTTCGTCACAGATTCCGACGCGGACCCCGCCGCGCTTCAGTTGATCGCAGACGCCGGGGTAACCGTACACATCGTCGACCTCAGCGCTGTGCGTCGGTAGGGCACGGCATAGTCCTCAGAATGTTCGCCGTGACACAGAGGCCGCGGCCGACACGCAGGCGGGAGGACGTTGCGCGCGCGGCGATGTGGTCGTGATCAAATTTGATTTCTGAATAAGTAAGCCATTTAATTAACTGAGTAAGTCTCGTATTCGTATTCGATTCGGGGTAGAATCGGGGCATGGCAGGAGCTTCCGATCCCCAGTCACACACCCCGCAGGCCCACGATTCAGTGGCCGCGGGTGATCAGCCCACCGCAGTCGTCGAGTCGGCCTATTCGGTCGCGGTTGCCGAGGGTTTCGAGGGCTCGGAGGGTCTGGCCGGCTCGGTGCCGTCGGTGCATGCGGATGCTGTCGCCCGGCTCGTGGAGGCGCAGGCGGTTCTCGCAGAGGCCCTGGCCGCGATCCCGGTCGGGCTGCTCAGCGACACAGAAGCGGTCACTGCTCTGAAGGAAGTGGAGGCGATCGGTCGGACGGTTGACGCGGCCCGGGTGAGCACGGCGACGGATGTGGACCGGCGGGCCCGGGTCCTCGGCCGCGAAGGTCTGGCCTGG
>NZ_SOFR01000042.1:0-4008 GCF_004402735.1 Cryobacterium sp. MDB1-18-1
CAACACCAACCCGCCGCGACTACGGCACACTAGAACAACACGAGAGTGGCCCTGTTTTCAGTTGGCAGAAGTGGCCCTGTTTTCAGTCGGCGTTAACAAGACTCCGGCCGAAGTGTTCAGCCAACAACTACAGTTACTCAAACAGCCCGGTGTTGCAACGACCGGTTGAACTCGCCCAATTCCGCTCCAACGCGTTCCTGCGCGTGCTGAAGAACAACGGCATCACCGGGTCGATGGGCCGCGTCGGCGCATGCGGCGATAACGCCGCGATGGAGTCCTTCTTCGCGCTGCTGCAGAAGAACGTCCTCGACCGGAAGCGGTGGTCAACCCGAGAGGAACTGCGCCTCGCGATGGTGATTTGAATCGAGCGGACATACCACCGCAAGCGCCGGCAACGCCGCCTCGGCAAGCTCACCCCGATCGAGTTTGAGACAATAAACGTGGCCCTCAAAGCCGCCTGAGACCACTAACCCTTTGAGTCAACTGAACTCGGGGCAGTCCCAACATCTAGTCCGCACCGCAACAGCCCTGGGTACATTTGATCGCACGCGGAGACTTTTTACTCCCATCAAGCCGTGGCCGGTGCCTATGACCTCATCCGCAGCTCGGACCAGTTGCAGTTTTTCGACGCGTGAGTGAAAAGTAGGCCGTTAGCATTACTGGCCTACTTTTCGAAGAGCGCTGATACAGCTTTCACTGGTGAGACTTCCGTCGCGTTCTTGCCTTGCTGACGATGAACCGGATCCCGATTACGAGACCTAGGGCCAAAACGAAGAAACCCATGGGGCGTATCCCCGCTATGAGGTTCGCAAGGTCGGTTCGGTCAGAAAATGCGAAACCGAAGCCGACCATGAGCGCCCCCGCCACGACCATGGCGACAGTTCCCAGAGGCCGTACGGGGAAGATCTCCATGGGATCTAGCCGCGCCAGGACAACCTCGTGTGCACCAGCTGCCGAAAGCGCTGCGCACACTTCCTCCAGAGCTTGGGTTCGAAACGGGTTGGGTCGGAACCAGATCCAATCGCGCTCTCCGGCTCCACGTAGGCCAACCCACGAGCTTCCCCGCAGCTTCTGCCGGTTGAATTCGACCCCACTGGCCATTGTCCAGACGTAAGTGTCATGCCCTAGACCAACGGGAGTGGCATCCGAGAGTTCGACGGTTTGGCGTGAGACATTCAGCCTCGCCCACGGATTCATCACTTGGGTGCGGAACCATGCCGATTTGGGGCTGTTGTAGAGGCCACTGAACGTCATTTAATCACCACCTAAACCACGAACTTACTTGTTGGAAGAACTGAATCGGATTGAACTTCAGATACGTCTGGGTCAATGTGTAGGTGTCCAGCCCATGGACCGCTAGGCCCGCACCGGTTCCAATGCCAATCTCGCCGCCAATCACAGTGCCTCCGGGGGCGTCACAGGCCGATCCCCAAAAGCCGCTTGCGACTCCACCGGGTCCCTCGAAGGCCCCCGCTCCAGCATTCCAGAATTGACCACCGAGTTGGTCAATCGTTCGCGCATTGCTGACTTGCACCACGCCGGAAACACTTGCCGCAACGGGATAGGCAAGACCAACTCCGCCAGTGGCTGTGCCGCCGATCGAAATGTCCCCATTCCTGTCATCTATGGCAAAGAGGGGGACTATACGATTTTCGGTGTAACTCCTAACAATGGAGGTGCCTGATGACTGATGTGATTCTTGGCGTGATGGAGGACGAGGCCGTGGCGACGGTGAAGCATGAGGACGTGGTGGATGGCCGGCTCGTGGACCAGCTGGTCGGGCGGGCCCGGGAGCAGGGTCTCGCTCTGACGGGCGAGAACGGGTTGCTGGGCCAGCTGACGAAGATGGTCCTGGAATCCGCGCTCGAGGGCGAGATCACCGATCACCTCGGTTATGAGAAGCACGAGAGGTCCGGGTCGGCCTCGAACGCACGGAACGGGTCCCGGACGAAGACGGTTTTGACGGATATCGGGCCGGTCCCGATCGAGGTGCCGCGGGACCGGGACGGGTCGTTCCAGCCGCAGATCGTGCGCAAGCACCAGCGGCGCCTGACCGGAGTAGACGAGCTGGTGTTGTCGCTGTCCGCGCGCGGGCTGACCCACGGTGACATCAGCGCGCACCTCGCCGAGGTGTATGGGGCCGAGGTGTCCAAGACGACGATCTCCACGATCACTGACCGGGTGCTCGAGGGCATGACGGAGTGGCAGAACCGGCCTCTTGACCCGGTATATCCGGTGATTTTCATCGACGCGATCCACGTCAAAGTCCGCGATGGGCAGGTCGCGAACCGGCCGATCTACGTGGCCCTGGCCGTGACTGTCGAGGGCAACCGCGACATCCTCGGGCTCTGGGCCGGGGACGGTGGCGAGGGCGCGAAGTACTGGCTGCAGGTGCTGACCGAGATCAAGAACCGGGGTGTCCGGGACGTGTGCATGGTCGTCTGCGACGGGCTGAAAGGCCTCCCCGACTCGATCGGGGCCGTGTGGCCGGAGGCGATCACCCAGACCTGCGTTGTGCACCTATTGCGGGCCAGTTTCCGCTACGCCGCACGGCAGGACTGGGACAAGATCGCCAAGGCCCTGAAACCGGTCTACACCGCCGCGACCGTCGACGCGGCCGAGGAACGCTTCCTCGAGTTCGTCNGCGGCCGAGGAACGCTTCCTCGAGTTCGTCGAGGCGTGGGGGAAGAAGTACCCGGCGATCGTGCGGATGTGGGAAGCGAGCTGGGCCGAGTTCGTGCCATTCCTGCAGTTCGACGCCGAGATCCGCCGGATCGTCTGCACGACGAACGCGATCGAGTCCGTCAACGCGAGGATCCGCAAGGCCGTCCGCGCCCGCGGCCACTTCCCCAACGAGTTGGCCGCACTGAAATGCGTCTACCTGGCCGTGATGAGTCTGGACCCCACCGGCCAAGGACGAGCCCGCTGGACCCAACGATGGAAGGCCGCCCTCAACGCCTTCGACATCACCTTCAACGGCCGCCTGTCTATCCGAGACAACTAAAAATCAAACCCAGTTACACCGAAAACTTGACAGACCCGCCTCTGGGCGCCCAAAGCTCAACTCGCGATGGCCGAAGCACGCGCCAAAAAGGCGCGCGCTCGAGCTCAGGCGCGCGAAATCGCAGCTGCCAAGGAATCCAAACTCAAATTCGACGCCATCTCACTGAAATCGTAAAAGTGAGGTATAGGCGACCCAAGCACCCCAACTGCTTTGTATGTATGCGGTGACTAGAACGCCTTGAGCGTTGGCAAAACTTGGCGACCCCGCCATGAGGACGGTCCCGCTAATCGAAGCCGTTCCAGTGCCGAACGTGTTGTTGTTTACCGTAGACGTCGGCAACGCAGCCATGCTTCTCGGGGAGACCTCCCCAACACCGGCGGCCAGCTTCTCCGCAGACGAGGCCGACACCGCAACTTGTCGCTTTGCCGCACTAGTAATGGGGGGTTCAGGAAATACCTTGACTTGACTAGTCTGCTGCGCGGCGGCAGATGACCGGGACGCCGTACTCCACCGGTCCACTGCTGCTTGAGTTACTTGCGCTGCCCGAGCATCCGCTTCCTGCACAGAAGCAGAAGACGATGCCGACGGGTCCGCCGTCGGCGACGATTCACTCCACGATGAAGTTGCTCCCATCGCACTGGGTGCGGCTCCTGCCAACCCGCCAACGGCCACGGCCATAATCCACGCAAACGCAACCAGAACACTGTGCCTATTAGCGCGCAATGGAAATTCCCCCAAATTCCTAACGCAGCACCACTCAAAGGACGCCGTGTTTGTTGATCATCCCGCGTGTTTTGACACGCACACAACGCGCCCGGCGAAATCGCCCCACTCTTGGGGGCACACCGACGGCAGTCAAGGTCGCAGTGCCCAGCACAGTCTCACAAAGCTAATAGTTGATGAGAGGCGGATTCAAGTGGTGTCTGCAACACCGGTTTGATTGGTTGGGTTCGAGATTAGCGTGGCGAGGACTTCTGCGGGCGTTCGGTAGCCGTGGCGTTTGC
>NZ_SOFR01000017.1:0-11484 GCF_004402735.1 Cryobacterium sp. MDB1-18-1
CCGCGATGCGTTCGGGCGCTCTGGCCGATCTCCTCGCCGAGCACAAGGTGACTAAAACCCACAACCGGCCCTATGTGTCCAACGACAACCCGTTCTCCGGGTCTGAATTTCGCACAATGAAGTACCGGCCCAACTACCCCGGAACGTTCGAGAGTCTTCAGGCCGCCCGCGACCACCTGGCCGAGTACGTGCCTTGGTACAACACGACCCACAAGCATTCCGGCATCGCGCTATTCACGCCCCAGCAAGTCCACGACGGCTCCTGGAAGCAGGCCCACCGCATCCGCGACATGGCACTGCAGACCTACCACCAGAACCACCCGGAACGATTCAACTCGCGGCCGACTACACCCACACCAGCCGGCACCGTTGGAATCAACATCCCCAAGGAAACTGTCAAAAGCTAGCCCACGTGACTCCACACAGCTTGACATCGAGCGGTCTGCCCAAAATCTCCGTCGAATTGGTTCGGGCGAATAGAGTGGGGGGATGCCGACGATCGACGCAAACCCGCTGGACGAGCCACAAACCGATCCATTCGAGATCGCCCGGATCGCGGCGGAGGAAATCGCCGAGCTGACCGGCGTCACCCATCACGACGTCGCGCTGACCCTCGGCAGCGGCTGGGGCAAGGCCGCGGAGCTCATCGGCGAGACCACGCACACGATCCCCGCGCAGTCGATCACCGGATTCAGCGCCCCCGCGCTCGAAGGCCACGTCGGCACTCTGCGTTCCGTGCTCCTGCCGAACGGCAAGCGGGCTCTCGTCATCGGCGCGCGCACCCACTACTACGAAGGCCACGGCGTCCGCCGGGTCGTGCACAGCGTACGCACCGCTGCGGCAACGGGCGCGACGACCATGATCCTCACCAACGGGGCGGGCGGCATCCGCGAGACCTGGACCCCCGGAACGCCGGTGCTGATCAGCGACCACATCAACCTCACCGCGGACTCGCCGCTCGAAGGCGCGACCTTCATCGACCTGACCGACCTCTATTCGAAGCGGCTGCGCGACCTCGCCCGCACCATCGACCCCGGGCTCGACGAGGGCGTCTACTGCCAGTTCCGCGGACCGCACTACGAGACCCCCGCCGAGGTGCAGATGGCGAAGGCGATCGGCGGCCACATCGTCGGCATGTCGACGGCGCTCGAGGCCATCGCCGCCCGCCAGGCCGGCATGGAGATCCTCGGCCTGTCCCTCATCACCAATCTCGCGGCCGGGATCCAGAAGGAGCCGCTCAGCCACGCCGAAGTGCTCGTCGCAGGCAAGCAGGCCGAACCCGTGATCAGCGCACTCCTCGCCAGGATCGTGGCCGCCCTGTGAGCGCGACCGAGACCGGCACCGGGCCCACGAGCACCGGGCCCACCAGCACAGGGCCCGTCGACTCCGAGCTGACCGGCACCGGTGAG
This sequence comes from Cryobacterium sp. MDB1-18-1, assembly GCF_004402735.1. Classification (NCBI taxonomy): domain Bacteria; kingdom Bacillati; phylum Actinomycetota; class Actinomycetes; order Micrococcales; family Microbacteriaceae; genus Cryobacterium; species Cryobacterium sp. MDB1-18-1. The sequence goes on from NZ_SOFR01000017.1 coordinate 1,410, forward strand.
GTTCGCGCGCGCGGGCGTCACCGGGCATTGCCGGATGCTCCCGCTTCCGCACTGCCCCCGACCCTCGCGCTCGAGATCGTGGAGATTCCGGTCCCGGCGGCCGCCCAGGCGGTTCCAGTATCGGCAGCAGCCGAAGCGGCGGAGGCAGTTCCGGCAGCAGCCGAGGAACCCGCCGCTGCCCCACTGACCGCCCACCCGGCATCCGCCGCGGACGAACAGGCCCCCGTCACTGCGGAAATGGACGCCACCGTCGCGGCGGCCTTCGTCCCGGCAGCGCGCGCCCACCCCGTTCGGGCATCGACGACGTCTGCACCGGCCCCTGCGCCCGACGACGCCACCACGGTCGCCGCGGCCACCGCCTGGCTCGCCCAGGACCCGGACCCCGAGACCCAGGCCGAACTGCGCGCCCTGCTCCGCGGGGCACAGTCCGCGGACGAGACAGCCATCACCGAGTTGCACGCCCGCTTCGACGAGCGCCTCGCCTTCGGAACGGCCGGCCTCCGCGGCGCGATCGGCGCCGGCTCCAACCGGATGAACCGCGTCCTCGTGTCCCAGGCCGCGGCCGGCCTCGCCGCGTTCCTGATCGGAACCGCCCTTCCCGGCCAGACCCCCTCCGTCGTGATCGGCTACGACGGCCGCAAGAACTCCCAGGTCTTCGCGGCCGACAGTGCCGCGATCATGGCGGGTGCCGGCGTCCGCGCCATCCTGCTGCCCCGCCTGCTGCCGACGCCCGTCCTCGCCTTCGCCGTCCGCCACCTCGACGCGAGCGCCGGCGTCATGGTCACCGCCTCGCACAATCCCGCGGCCGACAACGGCTACAAGGTCTACCTCGGCGGCGCGAACAGCGGATCCCAGATCGTTTCACCGGACGACGCGTTCATCGCAGCCGAGATCCACCGCGTGGCGACGCACACGACCATCCCCGACCTGCCGCGCGGCGTCTACGAGACCGCGGAGGAGACCGTCGTCCAGGCCTACATCGCCGCGACCGCCGCTACCGTCGGCCCGCCGCGCGCCCAGGTCAACGCCGTGTACACGGCCATGCACGGGGTCGGCTGGGACACCACCCGCCGCGTGCTCGAGGCTGCGGGCTACGACCTGCCGACCCTCGTCGACGCGCAGATCGCCCCGGACCCGACCTTCCCGACCGTCGCGTTCCCGAACCCGGAGGAGCCGGGCGCCCTCGACCTCGCCTTCGCGACCGCCCGCGAGATCAACGCCGAACTCATCATCGCGAACGACCCGGACGCCGACCGCCTCGCGATCGCGATCCCCGACGCCGACGCCGCGGGCGGATACCGTCGCCTCACCGGCAACGAGGTCGGTGCGATCCTCGGCTGGCGTGCCGCGGAACGGGCAGAACTGGCGCCCATCGCCGACGACGCCGCCACGGACGACGACGCGGACACATCCGCGCCGGCCCCGCGCAGCGGCACTCTGGCCTGCTCGATCGTCTCGTCGCCGGCCTTGAAGGCCGTGGCGGATGCCTACGGTATGCGCTTCGAAGAGACACTCACCGGGTTCAAGTGGGTCTCGCGCGCCCCCGGTCTGGTGTTCGGCTATGAGGAAGCCCTCGGCTACCTCGTGAACCCGACGACCGCGCGCGACAAGGACGGCATCTCCGCGGCCCTCGCGCTGCTGTCCCTCGTGAGCGACCTGAAGAACGAGGGCTTCACCCTCGCGGACCACCTGCACCACTTCAGCGGCCGGTTCGGGCACTTCTCGTCGAGCCAGATTTCGGTGCGCGTCACCGACCTGTCGTCGATCTCCCGGGTGATGGACCGGCTGCGCTCGAACCCGCCGGTGTTCATCGGCCGGATCCGCGTCGACCACATCGACGACCTCGCCGGCGGCTTCCTCGGCTTGCCCCCGAGCGACGTGCTCCGGATCCGCCTCGTCGGAGGGGCCCGGGTGATGGTGCGCCCGAGCGGCACAGAACCCAAGCTCAAGGTCTACCTCGACACGAGCAGCGTCGTCGGCACGGTGGTGGAGCGCCAGGTCGCCGCCAACGCCGTGCTCGCCGAGCTCGAGCGCGGTATGCGCGAGCTCATCGCGTAGGGCTCACCGCGCAGGACTCGGACCTCAGGGCCCGGCACGCGAAGCACCGCACCGCACCGCGCCGCACCGGGCTCAGCCGAGCGCGTCCTCGAGCTTGGTGGTGAGCTCGTCGAGGTCGAAATAGTTGTCGATGACGACGATGTCCGCGTTGGTCTTGCCGATGTGGGCCACGAGCTCCGATGAGGTCAGGATCACCTGCGCGTCCGCGCCGACGGTCTGCACGGAGGCAACGTCGGTCGCCGTGACCTCGGCGTCGATGTCGAGCCGGGCGAGAGCCCGTTCTGCGTTCATCTTCAGGATCGCGGAGGTGCCGACTCCGACCCCGCACAGGGCGACGATCTTCATTCCTGGACCCCGTTGGCTTCTCCGGCGGGTGCCGTCACGCCGAGCAGCGAACGGATGCCGGCGGCATCCGTCGCGGCCGCAAGCGCAGGGATGACCCGCGGGTCATTGAAGAGGTTCGCGAGTTCGGCGACGAGCAGCACGTGCTCATCGCCCGTCGTCACGGCGAGGCCGAGGACCACGCTGACCGGGTCGTTGTGCGGGTGGCCGAAGGCGACGGGTTCCGCGAGCGTCACGACGCTCAGGCCCTCTGCGATGACGTCGGGGCCTGGGCGCGCGTGGGCGAGGGCCAGGCCCGGGGCGATCACGACGTAGGCGCCGAACTCGTCGATGACGTCGATCATCCGTTTCGTGTAGCCGGGGCCTGTCGACCCCGAGCGCACGAGACCGTCGCCGGCCGCGGTCACGGCGGCGCGCCAGTCGGCCACGTGGATGCCGATCGCGATGGCGGTAAGAGGCAGGTCTGGGAGTTGCATAGGTTCTTTCACTGGGGTTGCGTGGCGGGGTCCGCGGACTCTCAGGCCTCTTCGAAGCCCGCGACGATGGCGTCGGCGAGTTCTTCGCGCTCTTCGAGCGGGAGGAACGCGGACTGGGCGGCGTTGAGCTGGAAGACCTCGAGGTCGTCGATGTCGTAGCCGAAGGCGTCGCTCAGCAGCGCGAGTTCCTGGCTCAGGCTCGTGTCGCTCATCAGCCGGTTGTCGGTGTTGACGGTGACCCGGAAGCCGAGCTGATACAGCAGGTCGAAGGGATGGTCGAGCAGGTCGTCGCCCCAGGCGGCGATTGCGCCGGTCTGCAGGTTCGACGACGGGCTCAGTTCGAGGGCGATCTCACGGTCGCGCACCCACTGGGCGACCGGGCCGAGGGTGACGTAGGTGTTGTCGTCGTCCTCGCGGCCGATGACGATGTCTTCGGCGAGGCGCACGCCGTGGCCGAGGCGCAGTGCGCGGCCGTCGAAGAGGGCGCCGCGGATGCTGCCCAGCCCGTCGGCCTCTCCGGCGTGCACCGTGACCGGCATGAACTCCTTGGCGAGGTAGTCGAATGCTGCAAGGTGGTTGCGGGCGGGGAAGCCGAGCTCCGCGCCGGCGATGTCGAAGCCGATGACGCCGTTGCCGCGGTGGCGTACGGCGAGTTCGGCGATCTCGAGGCCGCGGTTCGCGTGGCGCATCGCGGTGATGAGCTGGCCGACCCGGATGGTGGACCCGAATTCTGCCGCCTGGTCGACGCCGGACTCGAGGCCTTCCTGCACGGCCTCGACGACTTGGTCGAGGGTGAGCCCGCGGGTGAGGTGCTGTTCGGGTGCCCAGCGGATCTCCCCGTAGATGACACCGTCTGCGGCGAGGTCCTGCACGAATTCGCGGGCGACTCTGATGAGGCCCTCCCTGGTCTGCATCACGGCCGTCGTCACGTCGAAGGTCTTGAGGTAATCCACGAGCGAGCCGGAGTTGGCCTGGTCGGCGAACCAATCGCCGAGGGCGGCAGCTTCCGTCGACGGCAGGGCGAGACCGATGGCCTCCGCGAGCTCGATGATCGTCTGGGGGCGCAGGCCGCCGTCGAGGTGGTCGTGCAGCGATATTTTGGGCAGCGCATTGATGCTCGTACCACCGGGCAGCAGGAATTCCTCAAGGCTCGTATTCACGCTCACCAATCTACCGGCCCCGGCCTCCCCCGGCCCCTCCCCAGGCATAACTCCCGTAATTTATCGTGATCGGCAACAAACCGATCCCGTTCAGGAGATCGAGCCGGGCTCAGCCACAGATGCGCTCGGCGATGAGGGGGCCGCCGTCGAGCACGGGCTCGCCGGGTTCGCCGATCCGGTACGCGCCCTCGAGGGCCTCGAGGGCCCTGGCGAAACGCTCCGGCTCGTCGGCGCTGAGGGTGAAGAGCGGCTGCCCTGCGCGCACGGTGTCGCCCGGCTTGGCGTGCAGGTCGATCCCTGCGGCGTGCTGCACGGGGTCCTGCTTGCGGGCACGGCCCGCCCCGAGACGCCAGGCGCCGATCCCGAACGGCAGAGCCTGCTGCTCGACGAGCACTCCGTCACGGTCCGCCGTGACGACGTGGGTTTCCTTCGCGACCGGCAGCGCGGCATCCGGGTCGCCGCCCTGGGCGCGGATGACCTCGCGCCACTTGTCCATGGCCCGCCCGTCGGTGAGGGCAGCGGCGACGTCGACGCCTTCGATTCCGGCGAGGTCGAGCATCTCGGTCGCGAGGGCGATCGTGAGTTCGACGACGTCTGCAGGTCCGCCGCCGGCGAGCACCTCGACCGATTCGCGGACCTCGTTCGCGTTTCCGATCGCGAAGCCGAGCGGCACGTTCATGTTGGTGAGCAGGGCGGATGTCGCCACCCCGGCATCCTCGCCGAGCGCGACCATCGTGCGGGCGAGTTCCCGGGAGAGCTCGATGTCCTTCAGGAAGGCGCCGGACCCGAACTTCACGTCGAGGACGAGCGCGCTCGTGCCCTCAGCGATCTTCTTCGACATGATCGAGGAGGCGATCAGCGGGATCGCCTCGACGGTTCCGGTGATGTCGCGGAGGGCGTAGAGCTTGCCGTCCGCCGGGGCGAGGCCGCCGCCCGCCGCGCAGATCACGCCGCCGTGGTCGCGGAGCTGCGCGAACATCTCCTCGTTGCTGAGGTGGGCGCGCCAGCCGGGGATCGACTCGAGCTTGTCGAGGGTGCCGCCGGTGTGCCCGAGGCCGCGGCCGGAGAGCTGCGGGACGGCCGCGCCGAAGATCGCGACGAGCGGCATCAGCGGGAGGGTGATCTTGTCGCCGACGCCGCCGGTGGAGTGCTTGTCGGTGGTCGGCTTCCCGAGGCCGGCGAAGCTCATCCGCTCGCCGCTGTTGATCATGGCGAGGGTGAGGTCCTTGATCTCCCGCCGGGTCATGCCGTTCAGGAAGATCGCCATGGTCATCGCGGCCATCTGCTCGTCGCCGACGTAGCCGCGGGTGTACGCGTCGATCAGCCAGTCGATCTGGGGGGTGGCGAGTTCGCCGTGGTCGCGCTTGGTGCGGATCAGGTCGACGGCGTCGAAGGCTTCGAGGTGGGTCTGGGTGTTCACTGGTGTTCTTCCCGGTAGTCGGCGAGCTGGCGGGGCCCGAAGGCATCCGGCAGGACCTGGTCGATGGTGCGGAGGCCCGAGACTGTTTCCAGCAGCATGCCGGGTGCGGAGTGTTCGTAGAGGAGCTGGCGGCAGCGGCCGCACGGCATCAGCAGGTTGCCGTTGCCGTCGACGCAGCTGAAGGCGAGGAGCCGGCCGCCGCCGGTGAGATGCAGCACGGAGACGAGGGCGCACTCTGCGCACAAAGTGAGGCCGTACGAGGCGTTCTCCACGTTGCATCCGCTGATCACCCTGCCGTCGTCGACGAGGGCGGCCGCGCCGACGGGGAACTTCGAGTACGGCGCGTATGCGAGGCTCATCGCCTCGGTCGCGGTGCTGCGGAGGAGCGCCCAGTCGATGGCGGGAGCCACGTGGCCGGACTCCGGTTCGTTATTTCGTGCGGGTTCGTTCTTTCGGGAGCTCACGATTTGATGTACGGCTTTCCGGAGGCCGCCGGCCCCCGTGACTGGCCGACGAGGCCGGCGACGGCGAAGATCGTGACGAGGTAGGGCAGCATCAGCATGAATTCGCTCGGCACCGGGGAGCCGATGATGCTGAGCACGTTCTGCAGGTTGCTCGCGAAGCCGAAGAGCAGCGCGGCGAGGGTGGCCCTGATCGGGTCCCAGCGGCCGAAGATGACGGCGGCGAGGGCGATGAACCCGGCACCGGCTGTCATCTCCTTGCCGAAGGCGCCGACGGAGCCGAGGGTGAAGTACGCCCCGCCGAGACCGGCGATCGCGCCTGCGAGCGAGACGTTCCAGAACCGGGTGCGGGCGACGTTGATGCCCACGGTGTCCGCGGCCTGAGGATGCTCGCCGACGGCGCGCAGGCGGAGGCCCCACTTGGTGTGGAAGAGGCCGAAGTACACGCACGCGACGGCCACGTACATGATGTAGACGATCAGGGTCTGCCGGAAGAAGACCGGGCCGATGATTGGGATCTCGCTCAGCAGCGGGATGTTGATGTTCTCGAACCGCGGCGGACTGTTGAGCGTCCCGGCGTTCGGGGCGAGCAGCTGGGAGAACAGGAAGCCGGTCACCCCGGAGACGAGCACGTTGAGCACGACGCCGACGATGACCTGGTCGACGAAGTACTTGATCGCGAACGCGGCGAGCACGAAGGAGACGAGCACGCCGGCGACCATCGCCGCGACAAGCCCGAGCAGCGGCTGCTGGGTGATCGACGCGACCATCGCCGAGGTGAACGCACCCGCGAGCAGCTGGCCCTCGATCGCGACGTTGACCACGCCGACCCGCTCCGAGATGACGCCGCCGAGAGCACCGAAGATGAGCGGGACGGCGAGGCTCAGCGACCCGAAGAGCAGCCCGGGCACGGGGATCGTGTGGTCGGCGGAGGCCCAGGCCAGGAAGCCGACCAGCAGGAACACCGCGAACACGGTGACGAGCCAGATCGGTACTTTCGCCTTCGAGCGCACGAGCCATCCGCTCGCCGCCGTGATCAGGAGCAGGAGGGCGACGACCGCGATGCCGGTCGGCCGGGTGGGCAGGACCACGTCGGGCAGCTGGATCAGGTCGGTCGTGGTGGACAGGCGCATGGTGCTCTCGCCGTCACGACCGAAGACGACGAGCAGCAGGAAGCCGAGCACCGAGAAGATCGCGAGGGCGATCGGGGTCTTCCAGCTCTTGATCTGCTCGAAGTCGGGCCCTGCGGCAGTGACTGCTGCGCCCGGTCCGGTGGACCCGGCCGGTGAAACGGTTGTCGGAGTGCTCACGAGGCCACCGCCTCCGTGGGTGTCGTGGTGCGTTTCCGGGGCGTCTTCGCACCCGGGGTCTTCTGGCCCGGCGTCGGCAGCCGGAAGATGGCGCGCACGAGGGGCGGCGCCGCGATGAACAGCACGATCAGGGACTGCACGATCAGCACGATGTCGATCGGGACACCCTCTGCCGCCTGCATCGAGAACCCGCCCGCCTTGAAGGCGCCGAAGAGGATGCCCGCGGCGAAGACCCCCCACGGGCGTGAGCGGCCGAGCAGCGCGACGGTGATCGCGTCGAACCCAATGCCGGAGTCGATGCCGGCGTCGAAACCGCTCGTCGACGTGCCGAGCACCTGGTTGATGCCGGCGAGGCCGACGAGGCCGCCGGAGAACAGCATCGCGTAGACGTACATCCGGTTGACGCTGATCCCGGCCACCCGGGCCGCGTGCGGGTTGAGCCCGACGGCGCGGAACTGGAAGCCGAGATTCGAGCGCGACAACAGCCACCAGGTGAAGATCGTCGCGATGATCACGAGGATGAACCCGAGGTGCAGGTTGTACGCGGGGCCGAGCAGGTCGGGGAACACGGCCGTCGGTTTGCTCGCGGGACTCTGCGGGTTGTTGGACCCCGGCGTCTTCAGGAAGCCGTCGCGCAGCAGGTAGCTGACGAGATAGTAGGCGACATAGTTCAGCATGATCGTCGTGATGACCTCGTGCGCACCGGTGCGGGCCTTGAGCAGGCCGACGATGCCGCCCCAAAGCGCACCGCCTGCGACGCCGACGACGAGGGCGACGACGAGGTGGATGCCGGCGGGCAGGTCGAGCGCGAAGGCCACCCAGCCGCCGAGCGCTGCCGCGATGAGCATCTGGCCGCGACCGCCGATGTTGAACAGCCCGACGCGGAAGCCGAGCGCAACGCCGAGGCCGGCCGCGATCAGCGGGGTCGCGAAGGTGAGGGTCTCGGTGAGCGGCTTGATCCCGGACGCGAAGTCCGGCTTGCGGAAGTTGTAGATCGACCCCTGGAACAGGGCGGAGTACGCTCCGGAGACGGAATTCCAGGCCGCGACGACGGTGTCGCCCGGTCGGGAGAAGAAGTACACCGATGCCTTCTGGACGTCCTCGTTGGTGAAGGCGATCAGGATCGCGCCGACGAGCAGGGCGAGGAGAACGGCGAGGACGGAGATGATGGCGTTCCCGGTCGTGATCTCTCGGAAGACCTGGTACGCGCGGCTCGGCTGGTCAGGCTGGTCCGGCCCGGCCGGCTTCCCGCTGGAAACCGGCGGGGTCTGAAGGGTCTCGCTCATGCTGCCGCTCCTTCTTCGGTCGGCGTTTCGCCGGCCATCATCAGCCCCAGTACGGCCCGGGGGGTGTCGCCGGGGACGATGCCCACGACGCGGCCGCGGAACATCACCAGGATCCGGTCGGCGAGGGCGGCGACCTCGTCGAGTTCGGTCGAGATCACGATGACCGGGGTGCCGGCATCCCGGGTCGCGATGATGCGCTCGTGCACGAATTCGATCGAACCGACGTCGAGGCCGCGGGTCGGCTGGGCGGCGATGAAGAGCCGCAGATCGCGGCTGAGCTCTCTGGCGAGGACGACCTTCTGCTGGTTGCCGCCGGAGAGGCGGGCGACGAGGGTGTCGATGCCCTGGGAGCGCACGTCGAATTCCTTGACCTTGTCCTCGGCGAACCGGGCGAGGAAGGACAGCTGGACGTTGAAGCGCTTGACGAACGGCGGCTGGTGCGACCGGTCGAGCATCAGGTTCTCGGCGATCGTGAATTCGCCGACGAGGCCGTCCTCTGTGCGGTCCTCTGGCACGAAGCCGACGCCGGCGTCGAGGATCCGGCGCACGGTGTGGTTGCGAAGCGAGGCTCCGTCGAGGGTGATGTCGCCGGAGACGCGCGGCTGGAGGCCCATCAGGGCCTCAGTCAGCTCGGTCTGCCCGTTTCCCTGCACTCCGGCGATGGCGAGGATCTCGCCGGCGTGCACGGTGAAGCTCACGTTGTTGACGAGCACCTGCCCGCGCGGGTCGAGCACGGTGAGGTCGGTGACGACGAGGGCAGGGGCGCCGGGCGCGGCCGGGGACTTGTCAACGGTGAGGTCGACGGGGCGGCCGACCATCATCGTGGCGAGTTCCTCGTTGCTCGCGGTGGGCGAGGCCTGGCCGACGACGGCACCGAGGCGGATGACGGTGATCCGGTCGGCGACAGCGCGCACCTCCCTGAGTTTGTGGGTGATGAAGACGATCGAGGTGCCGGAGTCGCGCAGCTGGCGCATGATGCCCATCAGCTCGTCGGTCTCCTGCGGGGTGAGCACCGCGGTCGGCTCGTCGAAGACGAGCACCTTCGCATCGCGGGAGAGCGCCTTGATGATCTCGACCCGCTGCTGCACTCCGACGGGGAGGTCCTCGACGAGGGCGTCGGGGTCGACGTCGAACCCGAACCTGGCCGAGATCTCGGTCACCCGGCGGCGGGCGGCCGGGAGATCGAGGTGGCCGCCGAACCCGGTCTCTTCGTGGCCGAGCATGACGTTCTCGGCGACGGTGAAGACGGGGATGAGCATGAAGTGCTGGTGCACCATGCCGATGCCGGCGGCCATGGCGTCGCCGGGTCCGGAGAAGTGCTGGACGACGTCGTCGAGCAGGATCTCGCCTTCTTCGGCCCGGTAGAGGCCGTAGAGCACGTTCATCAGGGTGGACTTCCCTGCGCCGTTCTCGCCGAGCAGCGCGTGGATCTCGCCGGCCTCGACAGTGAGGTTGATGTGGTCGTTGGCGACCAGGGCACCGAATCTCTTCGTAATGCCTCGAAGTTCGAGCTTCATACTTCCCGATTCTATTGAGCAGCCGGCCGGGGGGGGGGGGGGGGG
>NZ_SOFR01000017.1:11501-34786 GCF_004402735.1 Cryobacterium sp. MDB1-18-1
GGGGGGGGGGGGTCAGCGGCCGGGGGTTAAAGCACACGGGGAGGCCAGCTCTCGCTGGCCTCCCCGCGATGGCACTTCCTGGTGTGTTACTTCGGGGTAGACGGCGACGTGACCTTGAGCTTGCCGCTGATGATGTCGGCCTTGATCGCGTCGACCTCCTTCACGAGCGCGGGGTCGACCTTGGACTCCCAGTCGTGCAGGGGCGCGATGTCGACGCCCTTGTTCTCGAGGGTGCCGATGTACGGGGTCGCGCTGAACTTGCCGTTCGCCGCGTCAACGACGATCGCCTTGGTCGCATCCGCCATCTGCTTCATGATCGAGGTGAGGTAGAGCGCCTTCGTGGCCGGTGCGGTCGCGTAGAGGTCGCTGTCGACGCCGACGATGGCAACGTCCTTGCCGGAGTCCTGGATGGCCTGCGCGGTGCCCTGGAAGAGCGGCCCGGCAACCGGAAGGATGATGTCGGCGCCCTGGTCGATCAGGTTGGTGCTGAGTGCCTTGCCCTGGTTGATGTCATCGAAGCTGCCGGCGAAGGTTCCGGCCTGGGCGGCCTTGTCCCAGCCGAGGAGCTTGACGGACTTCGACTTCTGGGTGTTGTAGTACGTCACGCCATCGGCGAAGCCGTCCATGAAGATCGTCACGGATGGGAACTGCTTGCCGCCGTAGGTGCCGACGATGCCGGTCTTGGTGGTGCCTGCAGCAAGGTAACCGGCGAGGAAGGCGGCCTGGGCGGTGTCGTAGAGGACCGGCTTGACGTTGTCGAGGGCAAGGGGGCTGAAGTCGTCATTCGACAGTGCGGAGTCGATGATGGCGAAGTCGGTCTTTGGGCTGGCCTTGGCCGCGTCGCGGGTGGTGTTCGCGAGCGCGAAGCCGACCGTGAGGATGAAGTTGCAGTTCTGGTCGACCATGCTGCTGACGTTGCCCGCGTACTGGTCGGTCGTCTTGGACTCCGCCTGCTTGAACTTGACGCCGAGGGCATCCGCTGCCTGGGTCATTCCGTCGAAGCTGGACTGGTTGAAGGACTTGTCGTCGAAGCCGCCGGCGTCGGAAACGATGCAGGGGGTGAAGTCGGTGACCGCAGCGGTCGACGTGGCGCCGCCGGTGCTCGGCGCCGCCGCACAACCGGCGAGCAGGGCTACGGCGCCTAAGGTGGCGAGTCCGCTGAAAACGGCCCTTCGTTTGGTGATTGTCAAGATGACCTCCATTGCTGGCCCGGCGCGGGTTCGACGGGGCTGTGTGCAATCAGGTTACCCAATGTTTCATTGCTCAGTTGAGCAAACTCGATAGGTGCGCTAAGCGTTATCAACCCGCTACCTGCACGAAACAAATCCGTGCACAATTAGCCGGAGACCGGCACAAACGATTCCGACGGTGTCGGCTACAGAACGTCGCTGCTCCCGGAGAGCTTGAGGGCGTCGACGACGGCCTTCACTTTCTGCGCATTCGCGCTCGTCGTCACGAGCAGAGCGTCCGGCGTGTCGATGACGACGATGTCCTCGACGCCGATCAGCGCGATCATCCGGCCGGTGTGGCTCACGACGATTCCGCTCGACGAGTCGGCGAGCACGCGGGCGCCCTCACCGAGGATCGCCAGGTCGCGCTTCCGCCCGTTCGCGTGGATCTTGGCGATCGACGCGAAGTCGCCGACGTCGTCCCAGTCGAACTGGCCGGGGATGACGGCGAGCTGGCCGCGCGCCGCGACCGGCTCCGCGACGGTGTAGTCGATGGCGATCTTCTTGAGCCTCGGCCAGACCTTGTCGACGACGGCGCCGCGGCGCGGGGTGTCCCACGCATCGGCTAGCTCGAGCAGCCCGGCGAGCAGCTCGGGCTCCGCAGCGCCGATCTCTTCGAGCAGTCGATCGGCCCTGGCGATGAACATTCCCGCGTTCCAGAGGTAGTGGCCGCTCGCGACGTACGCCTCCGCCGTCGCGAGGTCGGGCTTCTCGACGAAGGAATCGACGGACTGCGCGTTCGGCGCCCCCGGGATTTCTAGCGGCGTGGCCGTCTTGATGTAGCCGAATCCGATCGCGGGCTCCGTCGGCCGGATGCCGATCGCAACGATGTACCCGGCATCCGCTGCCGCGACGGCCTCGACGATGGTCTGGCGGAACAGGATGGCGCCCTTGATGACGTGGTCGGCCGCGAAGGACCCGATGATGACGCCGGGTTCGCGTTTCTCGAGGATGGCCGCGGCGAGGCCGATGGCCGCCGTCGACTCGCGCGGCTCGCTCTCGAGCACGACGTTGAGGTCGGCGAGCTCCGGCAGCTGCGCCTCGACGGCGGCGCGGTGCGCGCGACCGGTGACGACCATAATGCGCTGGTCGCCGGCGAGCGGGGCCAGCCGGTCCCAGGTGTCCCTGAGCAGGGTCTGGCCTGACCCGGTGAGGTCGTGCAGGAACTTCGGCGCGTCCGCGCGGGAGAGCGGCCACAGGCGGGATCCGATGCCGCCGGCGGGGATCACGCTGTAGAAGCGCTCGAGTGGGTCAGGTGCCTGGGTCATTCGGCCAGACTACAGGCCGCCGGGGGGCTGTTCACCGGGTATTCACGCAGTGGTTCCGGGTATTCACGTGCTTGTTTCGAGGGGTGCATACGCTCGAAACATGCGGGTTGCCGTCGTCAGTGAAAGTTTCCTCCCCACCGTCAGTGGGGTCACCACGAGCGTCTGCAAGGTGCTCGAGCACCTGCAGCGCACCGGGCACGAGGCGATCGTCATCGCCCCCGCCGGTGCTCCTTCCGAATACGCGGGTTTCCCGGTGTTGAGCGTCCCCGCCGTCTCCTACCGCCAGTTCCCTGTCGGGATGCCGAGCCCGCACGTGCAGCGCCTGCTCGCCGATTTCGGCCCGGATGTCGTGCACGCGGCCTCCCCGTTCCTCCTCGGCGCCCAGGGCATCGCGTCGGCGAACCGCCTCGACATCCCGAGCGTCGCGATCTTCCAGACGGATGTCGCCGGTTACGCCAGGCGCAACCGGCTCGGCCAGGCGACGAAGATCGCCTGGCGCCTCGTCAAGTGGATCCACGACGGCGCCGACCTCACCCTCGTGCCCTCCTCTGCCTCGATGGCGGACCTCGAACGGGTCGGCGTGCGCAGGCTCGCCCGGTGGACGCGCGGCGTCGACCTCGTCGGCTACCACCCGAACCGGAGGAGCGAACCGGCCGTCGCCGAGCTGCGCAAGCGCCTGTCCCCGAACGGTGAGGTCGTGATCGGCTACGTCGGCCGGATGGCGCCGGAGAAACAGGTCGAACGGTTCCGTGCCCTCAGGGGCGTTCCGGGCATCCGTGTCGCCCTCGTCGGCGACGGGCCGTCCGTGCCGCTCATCCAGCGCGAACTCGCCGGCGTGCCGGTGACGTGGCTCGGCCGGCTCTCCGGGTCCGCCCTCGCCGACGCCTACGCCGCGTTCGACGTCTTCGTCCACGCCGGGACCGAAGAGACCTTCGGCCAGACGATCCAGGAGGCGCACGCGGCTGGGCTCCCCGTCGTCGCCCCGCACGCCGGCGGCCCGATCGACCTCGTCGCGCACGGCGACAACGGATTCCTCTTCACTCCCGACGACGAACGCGATCTGCGGCGCTGTGTCACGCGGCTCGTGGATGACGCGCCGCTCCGGCTGCGGATGGGCGAATCCGGCAGGAGGGCGGTGCTCGGCCGCTCGTGGGAGAACGTCTGCGAAACCCTTGTCGGTTACTACGACAAAGTCATCGACGAACGTGCCGCCATCCGCGTGATGACGGCGGTTCCGCTGTCAATGCAGCGCTGAGGGCCCTCGCGGATAATATCTCGGCCTAGAGACACTTAGGATGGTTGCACGCGCACCAGCGCAGTGCCGGCCTGCACTATTCGAGGCCGCTCATTCAGCCAGGGAAGGTTGGTCATGCCTCAGCAATCGGCACGGACATTGACATCCCAGCAGAAGACCACGTCACGCCGCCCCGCAGGAACCCTGTACCGGGGCCGCGAGGGTATGTGGTCGTGGGTCCTCCACCGGATCACCGGTGTTGCGATCTTCTTCTTTCTGCTGGTCCACATTCTGGACACGGCGCTCGTGCGCGTGAGCCCCGAGGCGTACAACGCGGTCATCTCGACCTACCAGACGCCGATCATGGGTCTCGGCGAGACGGCGCTCGTCGCGGCGATCGTGTTCCACGCGTTCAACGGGATCCGGATCATCCTGATCGACTTCTGGAGCGCGAAGTACCAGAAGGTGATGTTCTACGTCGTCATCGGCCTCTGGGTCGTCACGATGCTGGGCTTCGCCCCCCGCCACCTCATGAACGTCTTCAGTCACTAGGAGGAGCAGCCATGTCAACCACACTTGACTCCCCCAGGAGCCCATACGCGCGCCCGACGGGCAAGCGCGGCACCAACTGGGAAAAATGGGGCTGGATCTACATGCGCGGCTCCGGCGTCGTGCTCATCGTGCTCATCTTCGGTCACCTCTTCGTGAACCTGATGATCGGCAAGGGCGTCGACGCCCTCAACTTCGGCTTCGTCGCCGGCAAGCTCGCGAGCCCGTTCTGGCAGTGGTGGGACGTGGCGATGCTCTGGCTCGCCCTGATCCACGGCGGCAACGGCATGCGCACAATCGTGAACGACTACGCGACCCAGCGGGTCACCCGCGGCATCTTCAAGTGGGCCATCCTCGCCGCCGTCGTGATCCTGATCGTGCTCGGCACGCTCGTGGTCTTCACCTTCGACCCCTGCCCGGCCGGTTCGCCCGCCGACCTTCTTCCCAAGTTCTGCCCGGCCATCTAGGAGCTCACACCAGCACATGACGGATGCATCAAACACCGCACCGACCGAATCCACCGTGATCGACGGCGTGCACTACCACAAGTTCGACATCGTGATCGTGGGAGCAGGCGGTGCAGGGATGCGCGCAGCCATCGAGGCCGGACCAGGGGCAAGCACCGCGGTCATCTCCAAGCTCTACCCGACCCGTTCGCACACGGGAGCCGCCCAGGGCGGCATGGCCGCAGCGCTCGCCAATGTCGAGGAAGACAACTGGGAGTGGCACACCTTCGACACCGTCAAGGGCGGCGACTACCTCGTCGACCAGGACGCGGCTGAGATCCTCGCGAAGGAGGCCATCGACGCGGTCATCGACCTCGAGAACATGGGCCTGCCCTTCAACCGCACCCCGGAGGGCAAGATCGACCAGCGCCGCTTCGGCGGCCACACGAGCGACCACGGCAAGGCGCCCGTGCGCCGCGCCTGCTACGCCGCCGACCGCACCGGCCACATGATCCTGCAGACCCTGTACCAGAACTGCGTCAAGCGCGGCATCAACTTCTTCAACGAGTACTACGTGCTCGACCTCGTGATGACCCCGGTCGACGGTGTCGACCAGCCGTCCGCCGTCGTCGCACTCGACCTGTCGAGCGGCGAACTGCACGTCTTCCAGGGCAAGGCCTTCATCTTCGCGACCGGCGGCTTCGGCAAGATCTACAAGACCACCTCGAACGCGCACACCCTCACCGGTGACGGCGTCGGCATCATCTGGCGCCAGGGCCTTCCGCTCGAGGACATGGAGTTCTTCCAGTTCCACCCGACCGGCCTCGCCGGCCTCGGCATCCTCCTCACCGAGGGAGCCCGTGGTGAGGGCGCGATCCTGCGCAACGCCTCAGGCGAGCGCTTCATGGAGCGGTACGCCCCGACGATCAAGGACCTCGCCCCGCGCGACATCATCGCGCGCTGCATGGTCAAGGAGGTCGCGGAGGGCCGCGGCGCCGGACCGAACAAGGACTACCTGTACCTGGACTGCACCCACCTGGGCGCCGAAGTGCTCGAGACCAAGCTGCCGGACATCACCGAGTTCGCCCGCACCTACCTCGGAGTCGACCCGGTCACCGAACCGGTGCCCGTGATGCCGACGGCGCACTACGCCATGGGCGGCATCCCGACCAACGTCAACGCCGAGGTGCTGCGCAACAACACCACCGTCGTTCCCGGCCTCTACGCCGCCGGCGAGTGCGCGTGCGTCTCGGTGCACGGCTCGAACCGGCTCGGCACCAACTCACTCCTGGACATCAACGTCTTCGGCAAGCGCGCGGGCAACAACGCCGTCGCCTACGTGAAGACCGCGGAGTTCACCTCGCTGCCCGATGACCCGGCCGGGACGGTGCGCGAACTGCTCGAGGGCATCCGCTCGTCGACGGGAACCGAGCGCATCGCCGTGCTGCGCAAGGAACTGCAGGAGACGATGGATGCGAAGGCGCAGGTCTTCCGCACCGACGAGTCGCTCTCCGAGGTCACCGAGGTGATCCACTCGCTGCGCAACCGGTACAAGAACATCGGCGTGCAGGACAAGGGCCGCCGGTTCAACACCGACCTGCTCGAGGCAGTCGAACTCGGCTTCCTGCTCGACCTCGCCGAGGTCGTCGTGTACTCCGCCCGCAACCGCAAGGAAAGCCGCGGCGGCCACATGCGCGACGACTACCCCCTGCGCGACGACGTGAACTACCTCGTGCACACGATGGCGTACCTCACCGGTGACCCGCTCTCAGCGGATGCCGCAGACCACATTGCGCTGGACTGGAAGCCAGTCACCATCACGCGCTACCAGCCGATGGAAAGGAAGTACTGAGTGAGCACCGCATTCGCAGACGCCCCGGTCGTGCCCGAGGAGATTCAGTCCTTCACCGTCACGCTCATCATCCGGCGCTTCAACCCGGAGGTCGACGACGAGCCGCACTGGGAAGACTTCGACGTGCAGATGTACCCGACCGACCGGGTGCTCGACGCGTTGCACAAGATCAAGTGGGAGCAGGACGGCTCCCTGTCGTTCCGGCGCTCCTGCGCGCACGGTATCTGCGGCTCTGATGCGATGCGCATCAACGGCCGCAACCGCCTGGCCTGCAAGACGCTGATCAAGGACCTCGACATCACCAAGCCGGTCTACGTGGAGGCGATCAAGGGACTTCCGCTCGAGAAGGACCTCATCGTCGACATGGAGCCGTTCTTCGAATCGTTCCGGGCCGTTCAGCCGTTCCTGGTGTCCAACACCGCGCCCGTCGGCGGCAAGGAGCGCATCCAGACCGTCGCCCAGCGCGAACGTTTCGACGACACCACGAAGTGCATCCTCTGCGCGGCATGCACCTCGAGCTGCCCGGTGTTCTGGACGGACGGGCAGTACTTCGGCCCGGCCGCGATCGTGAACGCGCACCGCTTCATCTTCGACTCACGCGACGAGAACGCAGCCGTTCGCCTCGACATCCTGAACGACCGGGAGGGCGTCTGGCGCTGCCGGACGACCTTCAACTGCTCGGAGGCGTGCCCGCGCGGCATCCAGGTGACGCAGGCGATCGCCGAGGTCAAGCAGGCGATCCTGCGCGGCAAGGCCTGAGCGCAGGAGTCTCACACGCACGAATCCCATCCGGAGTAGCCGGTGGCGCCGACTCGGGTTTCGTCGCCACCGGCTGGTCGCGCGTCCCCGGCGGCTGGCCGGGTCGAGTGACCGTCGCTCAGTCCACGAGCCAGATCGACCCGGCTCGGACAGTGCCGAACGAGCCGTTCTGGACCCGGGAGCGCCGCGCCGGAGCGAGGCGATCGGGCCCGGCCGGGGCATCCGCTTCGGGTGTCGGATGACCGGTCTGGACGGGTGGACTCTCGGATCGTCGCAGATCCGGGCGGTCGGGCGCAAGAGGTGAGGGAGTCTCACGAGTGATTGCGCCCCCGAACTGGGGGTATTCGTGGGCGTTTGCGGAAATCGTTAGGCTTATGCGGTGAAGCCGCCCGCATTCGTGAACCGACTGACGACCCTGTCCAAGCGCATCATGCAGTGGCGGCCCGTGCGCGCGTTCATGCACTTCGGGGAAAGCAGCGGCGCGATCCTCGCCGGGGGCATGACCTACCAGGCCATTTTCGCGATCTTCGCGGCGATCTGGGTGGGCTTCTCGATCGCCGGGCTCTGCCTGACCTCGAACCCGGCGCTCCTCGACCAGCTGTACGCCCTGATCAACCAGTCCGTCCCCGGGTTGATCGGCAAGGGTGGAGTGATCGACCCGACCGAGCTCGCGAGCACGGGGACGCTGACCTGGACCGGTGCGATCGCTCTCGTCGGCCTGATCGGCACGACCCTCGGCTGGCTGTCGACGACCGCGCAGGCCGTGCGCAGCATCTTCGGGATGCCGCGCGACGGCACCTTCTTCCTGCTCGTCAAGCTCAGGGAGCTCGGCCTCGGCGCGGGCTTCGGACTCGCACTCATCGTCTCCGCGCTGATCTCGCTCGCGAGCACGGAGGCCCTCGGCGGCATCCTCGGCTTCCTCGGCGTCTCGCGGGACTCTCTCGGGTTCATCGTGGGGGCGCGCACGATCGGGCTGCTCGCCGTGCTGGTCATCGACACCCTCACGCTCGCCGTGCTGTTCCGGGTGCTGAGCCGGGTGCACATCCCGTTCCGTAAGCTCGTGTCCGGCTCCCTGCTCGGCGGGGTCGCGCTCGGCGGGCTCAAGGTGCTCGGTGGCGCCCTCCTCGGTGGGGCGGGCAAGAACCCCCTGCTCGCGACCTTCGCCGTCGTGATCGGGCTGCTGATCTGGTTCAACTTCATGAACACGGTGATCCTCCTCACCGCCTCCTGGATCTCGGTCGGGATGCAGGACGCGGGCATCCCGCCGCAGCCGGTGAACCCGGACGAGGCCGCCGCTGCGGCCGAAGCGCGCGAGCTCGAGGCGCGGCGCATCGCCGCGCTCGCGGAGCTGCGGGACGCCAGGGCTGCACACGAGGCGTCCTCCTGGGGCCGGCGCTGGGCATCCGCTCGCCGGCTGCGCGCCGCCGAGAAGCGCGCAGCCCCCTTCGCCCCGCCGACCTAGACTTGGTTCATGCCGTCTACGCCTGCAGCTTCAACGCCGTCTGCCCAGCCGCTTCGCATCGCCTCGATCAACGTCAACGGGGTGCGCGCTGCTTACCGTAAGGGGATGGGCGACTGGCTGGCCGGACGGGACGTCGATATCCTCGCCATCCAGGAGGTCCGTGCGTCGACCGAGGACCTCGAGGGCCTGCTCGGGCCGGAGTGGAGCATTCTCCACGATGCCGCGACGGCCAAGGGACGGGCCGGGGTCGCCCTCGCGAGCCGGTCGACGGCATCCATTCACCGGGTCGAACTCGGCGCGGAGGACTTCGACAGCGCCGGGCGCTGGCTCGAGGCCGACTACGAGGTGAACGGCACGATCGTGACCGTCGTGAGCACCTACGTGCACTCCGGCGAAACCGACACCCCGAAGCAGGTCGAGAAGTACAAGTTCCTCGATGCGATGCTCGCTCGGCTGCCCGAGCTCGCGGCGCACAGTGAACGCGCGGTCGTGCTCGGCGACCTCAACGTCGGGCACCGCACCCTCGACATCAAGAACTGGCGCGGCAACCGCAAGCACGCGGGGTTCCTGCCGGAGGAGCGGGCGTACTTCGACCGCATCCTCGGCGCGGAGGACGAAGCCGGCTACAACGCCGGCGCCGGTCTCGGCTGGGTCGACGTCGGCCGCAAGTGGGCCGGTGAGGTGGAGGGGCCGTACACGTGGTGGTCGCAGCGCGGCAAGGCCTTCGACACGGATACCGGTTGGCGACTGGACTACCAGCTCGCAACCCCGCTCCTGGCGGCATCCGTCGTCGACTACGCGGTCGACCGCGCGGATGCCTACGACCAGCGCTGGTCGGACCACTCCCCCGTCGTCGTCGACTACGCGCTCTGACCCATTTCACGCCTCCGGCTCCGGCCCGCGGCCACACGCTACGAAAGATCTGAATCATGGACAAGCCCCGTCTCTACTCCGGCATGCAGCCGTCGGCCGAATCGCTGCAGATCGGCAACTACATCGGCGCCCTGCTGAACTGGAAGTCGCTGCAGGAGACGCATGACGCGTTCTTCTCGATCGTCGACCTGCACGCCATCACCGTCGCACAGGACCCGGCCAAGCTGCGGGAGAACACCCGCCGCACCGCGGCGCAGTACATCGCGAGCGGGATCGACCCCGACGCCTCGACGCTCTACGTGCAGTCACACGTTGCCGCGCACGCGCAGCTCGCGTGGGTGCTGAACACCATCACCGGCTTCGGCGAGGCCAGCCGGATGACCCAGTTCAAGGACAAGTCCGCCAAGCAGGGTTCCGACGGCACCACGGTCGGACTGTTCGCGTACCCGATCCTGATGGCCGCGGACATCCTGCTCTACGACACGGTCGTCGTTCCCGTCGGCGAGGACCAGCGCCAGCACGTCGAGCTGACCCGCGACATCGCGGCGCGGTTCAACACGCGATTCGGCGACACGTTCGTGGTGCCGGAGGCCTCCATCCAGAAGGAGACCGCCAAGATCTACGACCTGCAGAACCCGCTGTCGAAGATGTCGAAGTCGGCAGAGTCGCACGCCGGCGTGATCTGGGTGCTCGATGAGCCCTCGGTCACCGCCAAGAAGATCATGCGCGCGGTGACGGATGCCGATGGCGGCGTGGTTTTCGACCGGGAGAACAAGCCCGGCGTGGCCAACCTGCTCACGATCTACTCGACCATGGCCGGGCGCACGGTCCAGTCCCTCGAGGACGAATACGCCGGCCGCGGCTACGGGGACCTCAAGAAGGGCCTCGCCGAGGTCGTCACCGGTACCTTCGGTCCGATCCGCGCCCGGGTGATCGAGCTGCTCGACGACCCGGCCGAGCTCGACCGCCTGCTGGCCGTCAACGCCGCGCGGGCGGCATCCGTTGCCGATGCCACCCTCGCCCGTGCGTACGACCGCGTCGGCCTGCTCCCGCCCCGATTCGCTCGTTGACACAACTGTGGCCGATTCGGACAACTGTTGCCGGCCCGCGGGCCGCAACTGTCCGAATCGGCCACATACGCCGGTATCGCTCGAGCGCAGTGAGCTAGAGGACGTCCTCGTCCACCCAGTCGAGGGACTTGGTGACGGCCTTCTTCCAGTTGCGCAGCAGGCGGTCACGCTCGGCGACGTCGAGCTGGGGCTCCCAGCGGGCGTCCTCCTGCCAGTTGGCGCGGAGTTCGTCGAGGTCGTTCCAGAAGCCGACCGCGAGGCCGGCCGCATACGCGGCGCCCAGGGCGGTCGTCTCCGCCACGACCGGGCGCACCACCGAGACTCCGAGGATGTCGGCCTGGAACTGCATCAGCAGGTCGTTGGCCGCCGCGCCGCCGTCGACCTTGAGCTCGGTGAGCGGAACGCCAGAGTCGGCGTTGACCGCGTCGAGAACCTCACGCGACTGGTACGCGATCGCCTCGAGTGCTGCCCGGGCGATGTGGCCCTTGTTGACGAAGCGGGTCAGTCCAACGAGTGCACCACGGGCATCGGCACGCCAGTACGGCGCGAACAGGCCGGAGAACGCCGGTACGAAGTAGGCGCCGCCGTTGTCCTTCACAGACAGGGCGAGCGCCTCGATCTCTGAGGCCGAACCGATGATGCCGAGGTTGTCGCGCAGCCACTGGACCAGGGCTCCGGTGACGGCGATCGAGCCCTCGAGCGCGTAGTGCGTCTCGCCGTCGCCGAGCTTGTAGCCCACGGTCGTGAGCAGCCCGTTCTTCGAGTGCACGATCTCGGTGCCGGTGTTGAAGATCAGGAAGTTACCGGTGCCGTAGGTGTTCTTCGCCTCGCCCTGGTCGAACGCGGCCTGGCCGAACGTCGCGGCCTGCTGGTCGCCGAGGATGCCCGAAATCGGGGTCTCCCGCAGCAGGCTGTGGCCGCTCGCGATCCCGTAGACCTCGGAGGAGGAGCGGATCTCTGGCAGCATCGACCGGGGCACGTCGAAGGCGGCGAGGATGTCGTCGTCCCACTGCAGGGTCTCGAGGTCCATGAACAGCGTGCGGCTCGCGTTGGTGACGTCGGTCGCGTGCACGCCGCCCTCGAGGCCGCCGGTGAGGTTCCAGAGCACCCACGAGTCCGTCGTGCCGAACATCAGCTCGCCGGCATCTGCCTTGGCCCTGGCGCCTTCGACGTTCTCGAGGATCCAGACGATCTTGGTGCCCGAGAAGTACGTGGCGAGCGGCAGGCCGACCTGCTTCTTGAAACGCTCCACGCCCCCGTCGGCGGCGAGGCGGTCGACGATGGGCTGGGTGCGGGTGTCCTGCCACACGATCGCGTTGTAGACGGGGAGCCCGGTGGTGCGGTCCCAGACCACGGCGGTCTCGCGCTGGTTGGTGATGCCGGCCGCGGCGATGTCGTGCCGGGTCAGGTTCGCCTTGGACAGCGCCTGCCCGATGACCTCACGGGTGTTGTTCCAGATCTCCATCGGGTCGTGCTCGACCCAGCCGGCGCGGGGGAAGATCTGCTCGTGCTCGAGCTGGCCGTTCGAGACGATCGAACCGGCCTTGTCGAAGATGATCGCCCGGGTGCTGGTCGTACCCTGGTCGATCGCGATGACGTAGTCAGCCATTGATAACTCCTTTGTTATTCGTGTGTGTGTCAGGTTAAGCGGGTGAGGTGAAAGCTGTGTGGGAATGTCCGGGGAGGCATCCGCCCCGCCGGCGCCACCGGCGGATGCCGCGCTAGGCGAGGATCGGCAGGAGCGCGGTCGAGACGAGGCCGGCCAGCACCCCGCCGATGATGGGGCCGACGACCGGCACCCAGGAGTACGCCCAGTCGGACGAGCCCTTGCCCTTGATCGGCAGGATGAAGTGCGCGATGCGCGGACCAAGGTCACGGGCCGGGTTGATCGCGTACCCGGTCGGCCCACCGAGCGAAGTGCCGATCACGATCACGAGCAGGGCCACCGGAAGCGGGCCGAGCGCGGCCAGCCCGCCGTTGACGCCCTGGCGACCGCCGCCGAAGGCGATGATCACGAACACCAGCACGAACGTGCCGATGATTTCGGTGACGAGGTTCCAGCCGTAGGAGCGGATGGCCGGACCGGTCGAGAAGACGCCGAGCTTGTTGGCCTGGTTCGGTTCCTGGTCGAAGTGCTGCTTGTACGCGAGCCAGCAGAAGACAGCGCCGATGATGGCGCCCAGCATCTGCGCGCCGATGTACGTGAGCACCGACACGACGTTGACCGGAACGCCGGAGCCGAATTCCGTCGCACCCGATGCGACAAGGCCGAGGGTGACGGCGGGGTTGAGGTGAGCACCGGAGTTGTAGGAGACGATGACACCGGAGAAGACCGCGAGGCCCCACCCGATCGTCACCATCAGGAAACCACCGCCGAACCCCTTGTTCTTGGCGAGGGCCACGTTGGCCACCACGCCGCAGCCGAGGAGGACGAGCAGGGCCGTGCCCACCAGCTCCGAGAGGAAAACGATACCGAGATTGTCCACAGTGACACCCTTGTTCAGTGAAGCCGAATTGTTGACGCTGGAAATGAGACAGTGTTTGGGCCGGTTATGGCTGCAAAACGAATCTCGAGAAACCTATCGACTCTGCGCGGCCAATGGTGCATTCAACCGTGCACGTTTGTGCAGATCGTCGCCTACGCGCGTGAAGCGGATGCCGCGTCGACCGTGGTGAGGTCGACACCATGCCGGTCGCGCAGCACGTCGACGGCGAGGTCGAGCTCGGCTGCCCCGCGCGCGGAATCCCAGCCGAGGACGGGAGCGAGGACTCCGGCGAGTTCTTCGAGCAGCGCCAGGCTGAGCTCACCACGGAAGGCCATGCTCGTTCGTCGCAGCACGAGGTCGGTCAGGTGCACCACGGATTCTGTGGCCGCGAGGAATTCAATCTCGCGACGGGAGTAGTCGGCGTGGCGTTGGAGCACTGCGTCCGGTTCCGCGGTGATGAAGTCGATCACGTCGACCGCGCGGGTGCCGTAGCGGGTCAGCAGCTCGTCGGCCCTCGAGGCGCCGACCTCGTCGCCGTTCGCGGCGATCCAGACCCGGTGCGCGGCATCCGTCGCCGGGAAGTTGCGGCCGCCGCCGATGGGGAGGCCGGCCGTCGACACGACCCGGGTGCGGCCGAGCAGGGCGAGGATGTCACCGCTCAGGTGCTCGGCGAGGGCCCGGAACGTCGTCCACTTGCCGCCGACGAGGCTGAGCAGGGTGCCCGGTCGGGCACCGAGTGGACGGGACTCGATGCGGTAGTCGCGGGAGACGAACCCCGGCGCCTCGTCGTCGTGCCGGGGCAGCGGGCGCACACCGGCGAACCGGAAGACGATCTCTGAGCGGTTGACGGCCACATCCGGGAAGACGTGCTTGACGAGATCGAAGAAGTAGTCGACCTCGCCTTCGGTGCAGAGCGCGGGCTGGGTCATGTCGTGTTCGAGGTCGGTGGTGCCGACCAGCACCCGACCCGCAAGCGGGTAGATCAGCACGATGCGGCCGTCCTTGTGCTCGAAGAAGATTTCGCGGCCACCCGTTGCCGCGAGAAGCTCCGGGTTGTCGAGCACGATGTGCGACCCCTTGGTGCCGCCCATGAACGTACTGGTCTGACCGAGGGCCGTGTTTGTGAGGTCGGTCCAGGGCCCGGACGTGTTGACGACGATGACGGCCTCGAAGCTGAATTCGGCGCCGGTGACCGTGTTCCGGAGACGCACGCCCGCGGCATCCATACCGATGGCCTCGATGTAGTTGGCGCTGCGCGCGTGCGCACCGGCGGCCAGGCCGTCGGCCAGCACGTCGAGCGCGAGGCGCTCGGGGTCGTGCATCGAGGCGTCGTAGTACGTGGCGGTGTACTTCAGGCCCGGGTTGAGGCGCGGCAGCAGTCTGAGCGATGCCTTCCTGCCGAGGAACTCGTGCCGGGGCACCGTGCCGCCGTCGCGGGAGAAGGAGTCGTAGAGCATCATGCCGATCTTGATCAGCAAGGCGCCACGTTCCTGGGCCGCAGCCTGGCGGTGAGTGAGGAAGCGCATCGGCGCGGACATCACCCCGGAGAAGGTGGAGTAGATCGGAATGGTCGTCTTGAGGGGCTTGACGTAGTGCGGGGCGATCTTCAGCAGGCTGTTGCGTTCCTCGACCGACTCCTTGACCAGGCGGAATTCCCCGTTCTCGAGGTAGCGCACACCACCGTGGATCATGTGGGAGGAGGCCGACGAGGCGCCGGAGACGTAGTCGCCCTTGTCGACGATCGCGACGTCGATGCCCTGCATCGCCAGGTCACGGAAGGTCGCGATGCCGTTGATCCCGGCTCCGATGATGAGCACCTGGGCCCGGGGGAGTTCCTGCAGGGCGGCCTGGGCGGCGGCTCCGGACAGCGGACGGGCGGAGGATGACTGATCGGGAGTTGACGGCACTGATTCGCTCACTTCTTTGCGGCTGGGAAACTTTGCGGGACGGGAGGCTTCTACCCTGCTAAGTTCTACACAAACGGTCAAGAGCCGTGAACATATGTGCAAGGAGTCGCCGTGATCCATCCGAATGATCCGCCCCTGTCCGACCGCACCTCGGACGCCCTCACCGCGGCGCAGCTGTATTACGTGCAGGACCTCACGATGGAGGCCATCGCGCAGGAGCTGCACACCTCCCGTTCGTCGGTGTCCCGCCTGCTCAGCCAGGCCAGGGCCAGCGGGCTGGTCGACATCCAGATCCGCTCTCCACTCGACGCTCCCAGCCGGGTCGAGAAGCTGATCCTGGACCGGTTCCAGGTCACCGCGCACGTTCTGCCGGTGCCCGACTATGCCAGCGACGTCGACAGGCTGGAGCGAGTTGCCCTGTCCGTTGCACGGATTCTCGGCGAATTCTTCGACTCAAACATGATCATGGGCATCGCCTGGGGCTCCACGATGAATGCCGTCAGCCGCCACCTGACACCGAAGCGCACCCACAACGCGCAGATCGTGCAGTTGAACGGCGCCGGAAACACCCGCAGCACGGGCCTCGACTACGCCAATGAGATCCTGCGGCGATTCAGCAACGCGTTCGACGCCCGCCTGGAGCAGTTCCCGGTTCCCACCTTCTTCGACGATCCGGCCACACGCACGGCCTATTGGCGTGAACGCGGACTGCGCCGGTTGCTGGAAATGCAGGGCAACATGGATGTCGCCCTCTTCAGCGTGGGATCGCCCTTCTCCATGGTTCCCAGCCATGTGTATGTCGGCGGCTACCTCGACGACGAGGAGTTCACGGCGCTCAGCGACGCCGGGGTCGTCGGCGACGTTGCGACCGTCTTCTACCGCGCGGACGGTTCGACAGACGGCATCCCGCTCAACGACCGCGGGACCGGACCGGAACTGTCGGTGTTGCGCCGCACCCCGCGGCGCATCTGCGTTGTCGCAGGCACGTCCAAGGTGGACAGCCTCCGCGGCGCGCTGGCCGCCGGCCTCATCACCGACCTGTTCATCGACGAGGGCACGGCCCGCGCCCTGGTCGGGTCGTAAGAAAACGTCCAAATCCTGCACAGGGCCGGGAGGGAATTATCCGGGAGTGGTGGCGTTGGGCTATAACTAGAAGCAAGAAACGTGCTCCGGGGTCGGTGTAAATCCGAACCGGCGGTGAAAGTCCGCGACCCGTTCCGCCCCAGGGCGAAACGGTTGAGCTGGTGAAATTCCAGCACCGACGGTTAAAGTCCGGATGAGAGGCGCACGATTCGGTTGGACCTTCGGGGCCCGCCGAAGGATTGTGGCGTACGCGTACCCACAGTCCACCCCCGGATTTCGTTGCAGAAACGAATGGGGCGGGAATGATCCAGGACACCGAGCGTGAC
Organism: Cryobacterium sp. MDB1-18-1; assembly: GCF_004402735.1. Classification (NCBI taxonomy): domain Bacteria; kingdom Bacillati; phylum Actinomycetota; class Actinomycetes; order Micrococcales; family Microbacteriaceae; genus Cryobacterium; species Cryobacterium sp. MDB1-18-1. Next base: position 28,046 of record NZ_SOFR01000017.1, read on the forward strand.
ATGCTCATGCGGCGCGCCCTCTCCCTCGCTGCCAACGGCCCGGCCACCGGACTGAATCCGCGGGTCGGCTGCGTCATCGTCGACCCGGACGGCGTCGTCCTGGCAGAAGGCTGGCACCGCGGCGCCGGCACTGCCCACGCCGAGGTCGACGCCCTGTCTCACCTCCCGGCCGGAGCCGCCCGCGGCGCGACCGTCATCGTCACCCTCGAACCGTGCAACCACACCGGCCGCACCGGCCCCTGCGCCGTCGCCCTGATCGAAGCGGGCGTGAGCCGGGTCGTCTTCGCCGTCTCCGATCCCGGCCGCGCGTCGTCCGGCGGCGCAGAGCGACTCCGTGCCGCCGACGTCGAAGTCGTCGGCGGGGTGCTCGCCGACGAGGGAGAAGCCTTCCTCGCCGACTGGCTCGTCGCCGCGCGGCTCGGCCGCCCGTTCGTGACGCTCAAGTGGGCCTCGAGCCTCGACGGCCGGACCGCCGCGGCCGACGGCTCGAGCCGCTGGATCACCGGCCCGGATGCCCGCCTCGACGTGCACCGGCGGCGCGCGGCCGCAGGCGCGATCCTCGTCGGCACCGGCACCGTGCTCGCCGACGACCCTGCCCTCACGGCCCGTGCCGCCGACGGAAGCCTGCTCCCGAACCAGCCGATCCCCGTGGTGATCGGGACCCGCGCGGTGCCTGCGGATGCCGCGATCCGGCACCACCCGCATCCGCCGCTGCTCTACCCCGGCCCCGACCTGAACCGGATCCTCCAGGACCTGCACACCCGCGGCATCCGCAGCGCATTCATCGAGGGCGGACCGGGACTCGCGAGCGCCTTCGTCGCGGCCGGGCTTGTCGACGGATACCTCGTCTACCTCGCTCCGACCCTGCTCGGCGGCGGCGGGCTCGCCCTCGGCGACATCGGCGTGACCGGGATCGACCAGCAACGCCGGCTCACGGTCGAGGGCATCGAGCGCCTCGGCGAGGACCTGCTCGTGATCGCCCGGCCCCTGGACTTCCCGCACGCGGAAACCGCACACACAGAGACAAGGATCTGACATGTTCACCGGAATCATCGAGGAACTCGGCACCGTCGACCGGGTCGAACAGGGCACGGATGCGGTGCGCCTGACCGTCCGCGGGCCTCTCGCCGTGTCCGGGGCCGCGATCGGCGACTCGATCTCCGTCAACGGCGTCTGCCTGACCGTCGTGGAGCGCACGCCGGAAACGTTCACCGCCGACTTGATGGCGCAGACCCTGCGCATGTCGACTCTCGCCGAGGCGGGGCCGGGAACACCGGTCAACCTCGAGCGGGCCGCCCTCGTCGGCGGGCGCCTCGGCGGGCACATCGTGCAGGGCCACATCGACGGCACGAGCGAGCTGCTCGCGGTCACCCCTGGCGACGCCTGGCGAGTGCTGCGGTTCAGCCTCTCCCCCGAACTCGCGCCCCTCGTGACGAACAAGGGCTCGATCGCCGTCGACGGGGTCTCCCTCACGGTCAGCACGATCAGCCCGGCGACCGAACCCGAGCAGTGGTTCGAAGTCTCCCTCATCCCCGAAACCCTCACGGCCACCACGCTCGGAAAACGAACGGTCGGAGAGCACGTCAACATCGAAACCGATATCCTGGCCCGCCACGTCGAGCGCATGCTCGCCCTCGCGGACGCAGGATCACGAAGGAGTCACTCATGAGCCTCGCAGACATCCCCAGCGCGCTCGCGGAACTGCGTCTCGGCAAGCCGGTCATCGTCGCCGACGACGAAGGCAGGGAGAACGAGGGTGACGTGATCATCTCGGGGCAGATGGCCACCCAGGAATGGCTCGCGTGGACCGTGCGCTACTCCTCGGGGTTCATCTGCGCGCCGATGACCAATGAGCTCGCCGACAAGCTCAACCTGCCGATCATGGTGCCGAACAACGAAGACCCCCGCGGCACGAACTACACGATCTCCGTCGACGCCGCCGACCGGCTCAGCACCGGCATCAGCGCCGCGGACCGTGCCCACACCCTGCGCGTGCTCGCCGACCCGGCATCCACCCCCTCGAGCCTGCACCGGCCGGGCCACATCATGCCGCTGCGCGCGAAGGACGGCGGCGTGCGCGAACGCGACGGCCACACCGAGGCTGCCGTCGACCTGATGAAACTCGCCGGGCTCGCCCCCGTCGCCGGAATCTCCGAGATCGTCGCAGAGGACGGCGAGATGATGCGCCTGCCCGGCCTCCTCGAGCTCGGCGAACGCGAGGGTGTGCTCGTGATCACGATCGCCGACCTGATCGCCTACCTCGACGAGTTCCACGCGGACTCCGAGCTGCCGACCGCGCACGCCATCCGGGAATCCCCGCGCGTCGACTTCGAGGTCGAGACGACCGTGCCGACCCGGCACGGCGACTTCCAGATCCGGGCATACCGCGACCGGATGACCGGAGCGGACCACGTCGCCCTCGTCTCGGGGACGCCCAGGGACGGCGCCCTCGTGCGGGTGCACTCCGAGTGCCTCACCGGGGAGGCCTTCGGTTCGCTCAAGTGCGAGTGCGGACCGCAGCTCGACGCGGCTCTCGAAACCATCCAGGCCGAGGGCGGCATCGTGATCTACCTGCGCGGCCAGGAGGGTCGCGGCATCGGCCTGATCAACAAGCTGCGGGCATACAAGCTCCAGGAACAGGGCCTCGACACGATCGACGCGAACCTCGCGCTCGGCCTGCCCGCCGACGCCCGAGACTACGGCGCCGCGAGCGCGATCCTCGACCAGATGGGCATCTCCTCGGTGCGCCTGCTCACCAACAACCCCGAGAAGCTCCGCCAGCTCGAAGAGCACGGGGTCACGGTCGTCGAACGCGTTCCGCTCATCGTCGGCGTGGGCATCGACAACCAGGAGTACCTCGCCGTGAAACGCGAACGCATGGGCCACCACCTGGCCGACCGGGACATCGTGAAAGGACTCGCACTATGAGTGGAGCAGGCTCGCCCACGGTCGTCGTCGACGGCACGGGCCTCACCATCGTCATCATCGCCGGCCGCTGGCACGACGTCATCACCGATGGGCTGATCGCCGGCGCCACCCGGGTACTCGAGGCATCCGGCGCCACGTTCTCGCTCGTGCGCGTGCCGGGCAGCTTCGAGTTGCCGGTCGCCGCGAAGGTCGCCCTCGACAATGGGGCGGATGCCGTGGTCGCGCTCGGCGTGATCATCCGCGGCGGCACCCCGCACTTCGAGTACGTGTCCGCTGCCGCAACGAACGGTCTCACCCGGGTCGCCCTCGACACCGGAAAGCCGGTCGGCTTCGGCGTGCTCACCCTCGACGACGAGCAGCAGGGCCTCGACAGGGCCGGCCTGCCCGGTTCGAAGGAGGACAAGGGCGAGGAAGCGGCATCCGCTGCGATCAACACCGCCCAGGTGCTGCGCGCCCTTTGTATGCCGAATTCGTAATACCCGAGATCGGTCACTGGCAGCGGCTGCCGGCAGGGGCATCCGTTCGCACCCTCGGCCCCGGAAACGGAAAGTCCCGATTGGGCGACGGTTCGCCTCAGGATTTGAGTCCGACGAGTCACGGACGTATGGTGCAGAGTGATCGCCACAAGCGGACACCTCCCTCCGGGCACCCCCGCGCGGGCACGACGCCTGATCGACGCCGGCGCTCCCGCACGGGTCGACACGCCCGATCACGCCCCCTCACCACGGAAGGACTCTCTTCCATGTCCTCATCCACACTGTCACATCCGTCAGCCGCAACCCCCGAGCCGCAGGCGCCCACCAACCCCCGCAGCCGCGTCGTGCTCGCGAGCCTCATCGGCACCACGATCGAGTTCTACGACTTCTACGTCTACGCGACCGCGGCGGTTCTCGTCTTCCCGCACCTCTTCTTCCCGACCGGCAATGAGACCACGGCGCTGCTCGCTTCCTTCGCGGTCTTCGGCGCGGCCATGGTCGCCCGTCCCGTCGGCGCCCTCGTCTTCGGGCACTTCGGCGACAAGGTCGGCCGCAAGGCGACCCTCGTCGGCGCGCTGCTCACGATGGGCATCGCGACCTTCCTGATCGGACTGCTCCCGACCTACGCCCAGGTCGGCTGGTTCGCCCCGCTGCTGCTCGTCGTGCTGCGCCTCGCCCAGGGCTTCGCGCTCGGCGGAGAGTGGAGCGGTGCCGCCCTCGTGGCGACCGAAAACGCTCCGAAGGGCAAACGCGCCTGGTACGGAACTTTCCCGCAGGTCGGCGCGCCGATCGGCTTCATCATCGCGAACGGCCTGTTCCTGCTGATCGCCACGCTGCTGCCGAGCGACGACCCGACCCGGCCGTCCACCGCGTTCCTCGAGTGGGCCTGGCGGGTGCCGTTCCTGTTCTCCGCGGTGATGGTCATCATCGGCCTGTGGGTGCGGCTGCGCCTCGTCGAGAGCGACGCCTTCACGAAGGCCACGCGCACGAACCGGGTGCACAAGCTCCCGCTCGCCGCGGTGTTCAAGTCCAACTGGCGCGAACTGATCCTCGGAACCTTCATCATGCTCGCGACCTACGTGCTGTTCTACCTGATGACGACGTTCAGCCTGAGCTACGGCCGCGCGGCGACAACCGCTCCCGTCGCGGGCCTCGGCTACAGCTACACGACCTTTGTGCTGATGATGATCGCCGGCGTGCTGTTCTTCGGCGTGTTCACCCTCGCCTCCGGGCCCTGGGCCGACCGCTTCGGCCGCCGCCGCACCCTGATCTGGGTCACCCTCGCGATCATCGTCTTCGGACTGCTCTTCGTGCCGCTGCTCGGCGCCGGGTTCCTCGGCGTGATGATCTTCCTGATCCTCGGCTTCACCCTGATGGGCATGACGTTCGGGCCGATGGGCGCCCTCCTGCCCGAACTGTTCCCGACAGCGGTGCGGTACACCGGTTCCGCTTTCGCGTACAACATGAGCTCGATCCTCGGTGCGGCGGTCGCCCCGTTCATCGCCGTCTGGCTCTGGACGCTCGGCGGCGGCAGCCCGTTCTGGGTCGGCGTGTACCTCTCCGTGATGGCGGTCATCACCCTGGTCGCCCTCCTGCTCAGCCGCGAGACCAAGGACGTCGACATCGAGGCGTAGCCCGCCCCTTCCGTGACCGTTCCGGTCGAGAGTGCCCGTTGCGCGGGTCACTCTCGACCGGGACGGGACGGGTCACGGTCGAGGTTTGAGGTTAAGCTCGATTGGTGAGTACCCCGATCAGTGACGCCAACACGCCCGCCGAAACCGCAGCATCTACCGGGCCCGCACCGGCCGCGGCACCGAAGCCGCGCAGCCGCCTCGGGCGTCTTGGGCGTCGGGCGGATGCTGCGAACGGCCCGCGCGCGACGTTCGGCCAGCTGCTCCCCTACCTTCTCGAGCACAAGAAGGTGCTCAGTGTCGTCGTCCTGCTGAGCATCCTTGGGGCGCTCGCGAGCCTCGCCCAGCCGCTGCTGGTCAGCCAGGTCATCACCGTCGTGCAGCAGAACCAGCCGCTCGGCGCACTCGTCTGGGGGCTCGTCGCGCTCGTCGTGGTGTCCGGGCTGATCAGCGGATACCAGCACTACCTGCTGCAGCGCACCGGGGAAGGCGTCGTGCTCTCGAGCCGGCGCAAGCTCATCGGGCGGATGCTGCGCCTCCCGATCAGCGAGTTCGACACCCGTCGCACCGGCGACCTCGTCTCCCGGGTCGGCTCTGACACGACCCTGCTGCGCGCCGTGCTCACCCAGGGACTCGTCGAGGCGATCGGCGGTTCGCTCACCTTCCTCGGCGCGCTGATCGCGATGCTCGTGATCGACCCGGTTCTGCTCGGGCTGACCGTGCTCGTGATCGCGGCATCCGTCGTCACGGTCACGCTGCTTTCGCAGCGGATCCGCGTCGCGAGCCGCATGGCCCAGGAGAAGGTCGGCGCCCTCGCCGCGAGCGTCGAGCGGGCGATCAGCTCGATTCGAACCGTGCGCGCCTCGAACGCGACAGACCGCGAGATCGCGGCCGTCGACGCCGACGCGACCGGCGCGTACCAGATGGGGCTGCAGGTCGCGAAGATCTCAGCCCTCGTCGTGCCGATCGCCGGCATCGCGATGCAGGTGTCCTTCCTCGTCGTGCTCGGCGTCGGCGGCTTCCGGGTCGCGAGCGGCCAGATCACGGTCGCGAACCTGATCGCGTTCATCCTCTTCCTGTTCCTGATGATCCTGCCGCTCGGCCAGGCCTTCGGCGCGATCACCTCGGTCAACTCGGCGCTCGGCGCCCTCGGCCGTATCCAGGAGATCATCGACCTGCCCGCAGAGGACCAGTTCGACCGCGACCTGTTCCCGCTCGCGATCACCGTCGGCGCCGCCAACGAATCGGTCCGCCCGGACGCCCCCGCGATCTCCTTCGAGAACGTGTTCTTCGGGTACGCGACCCAGGCGTCGACGGCGGATGCCGCGGCGCCCGTCGCCGCTGCGGGCGACGGCGGGCCTGGTGCCGGGCCTGGTACTGGGTCCGGTACCGGCGATTCCGGCGGTTCGCCTGCCGGTCCCCCCGCGGACGTCATGCCGAACGCGCTCGTGACGGCCCTCGTTGCTCCCGGCGTGATCGAGGCGATGCTCGCCGAACCCGACCTGGTCGACGCCGATCTCGCCGCTGCCGACCGCGCCGCGGCCGACCGGGCGGCCGTCGACCTGGCTCACGCCGAGCAGGCCGCCGCCCACCTTGCCGCGGCGGAGCACGCCGCAGCAACTATGGCTGCCGCGCGGCCCGCCGCAGCCCTCGCCGCGGAGTCCGCGGCCGCGGCGAACGCGTCCGCCAGGGCCGCCGCGACCGCC
>NZ_SOFR01000010.1:0-109352 GCF_004402735.1 Cryobacterium sp. MDB1-18-1
GATCAGGTCCGTCGTCACCGGGACACCCGCCCCGGCCAAATCCTCCGTCTCCGGGGTGATCAGCCCGGCCGCAGAGGCGACCAGGGCCCGCTCCGCCGTCAACAGGTCATCCGGGGCCACCCGGTGACTGATCACCTGTAGCCCGGCCACGATCAACTCCGCCGTCTCCACCCCGATCTGCCCCGCCGTCAGGGCGGCCCCGACGGTGGGGAACAAGGGCGGTAACCAGCTGCTCCCGCCGCACGGCCGCGGCAACACCGCGTCGCCGAGCTTGACGCGCCGCTTCACTTCCCGGGCCGACACCCGTGTCACCCGGGTGAGTACATCCCACGGGCCCGTGCAGCCCATCCGCCAGGCCAGACCTTCGCGGCCGAGGACCCGGGCCCGCCGGTCCACATCCGTCGCCGTGCTCACCCGGGCCGCGTCAACCGTCCGACCGATCGCCTCCACCGTGCTCAGCGCCGTCACAGCTTCTGTGTCACTGAGCAGCCCCACCGGGATCGCCGCCAGGGCATCGGCGAGAACCGCCTGCGCCTCGGCGAGCCGGGCGACAGCATCCGCATGCACCGACGGCACCGAACCGGCCAGACCCTCCGCGCCCTCGAAACCCTCGGCAACCGCAACCGGATGGGCCGACTCCGCCGATGGGGCCAGCTGGTCGCCCGCTGCGGTGGGCTGGTGCCCCGCAGCCCCGGAACCGGGTGACTGCGGGGTGTGTGACTGGGGATCGGAAGCTCCTGCCATACCCCGATTCTACCCCGAATCGAACACGAATGCGAGACTTACTCACATAATTTTGGGCTGTCCAGCCCAGCTTTCATACCTGAAAACGAGTACTCCGACCCCGTGGTGGCTAACTCAGGAGATCCGCCCGGGCGAGCAGCACCGGCCCGCGGACCAGTGCTGCCGATCCCGCCCGGCCCAAACAATCTCCTGAATTTGCAACCACCGCTGCCCGAATCTCCTGGGGCTACTGAGTGAGGCCCAGCGTCTCGCGCAGGGTCGCGCCGGCTTCATACTCGGTGCGGTAGACGCCGCGCTCCTGAAGCTCCGGGATGACCCGGTCGACGAACTCGTCGAGGCCCGTCGGATTCGTGTGGCCGACGATGACGAAGCCGTCTGAAGCTTCCTCCTGAACGTGCCGGTTGATCTGCTCGGCGACGTGCACCGGCGTGCCGACGAAGGTGTGCTTCGCGGCGAAGCGGATGACCAGGTCGCGGATGCTCAGCCCTTCGGCCTCAGCAAGGCCGCGCCAGGACTTCGCGACCGCAACCGGGTCCGCGACATGGCGCACCCGGCCGCGGGTGACGCCCTCGTCGGCGAGGACGGGGTCGGTCTCCGGCAGTGGGCCATCCGGGTCGTAGCCGCCCAGGTCGGTGCCCCAGAGCTGCTCGAGGAACGAGATCGCGGTCTGCGGGCTCACCTGCAGGAGCGCTACTTCGCGGGAGCGTTCCCGCGCTTCGGCCGCGGTGTCGCCGAGAATGAAGGTCGCCGCCGGCAGAATCTTGAGGGAGTCGGGGTGGCGGCCGACGGCCGGAAGGCGGCCCTTCACATCGCGGAAGAACCGCTGGCCGTCCTCGAATTCGGAGTGCAGGGAGAAGATCACTTCCGCGTTCGCCGACGCGAAGTCACGGCCGTCGGCAGAGTCTCCGGCCTGCACGATCACCGGGTGGCCCTGTGGGCTGCGCGGGAGGGTACCGAAGCCCTTCACGTCGAACTGCTGGCCGTGGTGGTCGACCGCCGTGAGCGCATCGGCGGAGAGGAACTCCCCCGTGTCCTTGTTCGCGGCGAGGGCCCCGGGCGCCCAGCCATCCCACAGTGCGCGCGCGACGGCGACGAACTCCTCGGCGCGCACGTAGCGGTCCTTCGGGTCGAGGAAGCCGCCGCGACGGAAGTTCTCGCCGTGGAAGGCGTCGGAGGTCGTGACGATGTTCCAGCCGGCCCGCCCCCCGCTCAGCAGGTCGAGACTCGCGAGCTGCCTGGCGAGTTCGTACGGTTCGTTGAAGGTCGAGCTGAGGGTGCCGACGAGGCCGATGTGTTCGGTCACGGCGGCGATCCCGGCCAGGATCGCGAGGGTGTTGGGTCGACCCACGACGTCGAGGTCATGGATGAGCCCCTTCTGTTCCCGCAGCCTGAGCCCCTCGGCGAGGAAGAGGAAGTCGAACTTGCCGCGCTCGGCATTCTGCGCGAAGTGCCGGAAGGACGAGAACGCGATCTGGCTCTCGGCCTTGCCGTCGCTCCAGACCGAGGTGTTGTTCACCCCGGGGAAGTGCGCGGCGAGGTGCACCTGCCGAATCGGACGCCCGGCGGCATCCTGGGGGATCGGGTGGACGGTCGTGCTGGCGGTCGTGGTCATCAGCGGATGCTTCCGGTCAGGTCGAGTTCGAAGGTGGAGTCTGCGGCGGGGTCGCCTTCGGTGTCTGCCGTAGCGGTGCCGCGAGCGTCGGCGTCGGCAGGGGTCGCGTAGCGGCTCTCCGGGCGACCGAATCCGAGCCGGGCGCGGAGCGTGGCCACCCCGTCGGGCCGGTCGAGGACACCCGCGGAACGCAGTAGCGGAACGACGCTCTCGGTGATCGCCGAGAGGTCTTCCGGAAGCCGTGCCGGGCGCAGCCGAACGCCGTCGATGCCGAGCTTGTGCCAGTGCAGGAGCTGGGTGGCGACGGCTTCGGCGGTGTCGGCGAGGATGAGCGTGTCGGAGGTCCAGGGTTCCCCGTGGGTGGCGTTGAGCCGGGCAAGGGTCGCCTGGGCCGCATCCGCCGTCTCCGCGATCAGGACCGAGATCTCGGTCCAGACCCGCAGGGGTTCGTCTGCCCCGCGCGACACGTCGTGGGCCGCCGTCTCGAGCTGCCCAAGGATGGCCTCGAGGTGCGCGTCGTCGTGCGGGGTAACGCCGACGATGTCGGCGCCGGCCACGGCGAGTTCGTACGGGACCTTCTGGTGGGCGAGCGCGTAGACGAACGGCTGGCCCTGCGGCGGGCGCGGGGTGATCGAGGGCCCCTTGACGGTGAACCGGTCGCCCTCGAAGTCGATGTAGTGCAGCTTGTCGCGGTCGACGAACCGGCCCGTCTCCACATCGCGGATCACGGCGTCGTCCTCCCAGCTGTCCCAGAGCCGCCGGGCGACCTCGACGGTGTCGCGCGCCTCGCCGAAGAGGTCCTCGATCAGGGCGGTCTGGGCCGGGTCTGCGCCCAGGACGACGAGGGCTGGGTCGAGGGCGGGCAGCGTGCGGCGTCCGACGTGCGCGGCCTCATGGGCACGCCCGGAGACCTGCACGCGCCAGCCGGCCCGGCCTTCGCTCACGTAGTCGAGGGTCTGCACCCCCGTTGCCACGTGGAACGGTTCCGTGTGCGTCGTGGTGATCGTCGGCACGAGGCCGATCGTGCTCGTGTGCGGCGCAATCGATGTCGCGAGCAGAAGCGCGTCGAGTCGACCGCGCACCTCGTCGCGGCGGGGGTCGATTCCGCCGAAGCCCGAGCTCTGGAGGCCGAAGGAATCCTCGATCGTGACCAGGTCGATGCCGGCAGCCTCGGCGGCACGCACGAGGGCGACCCAGTAGTCGAGGTGGAACAGGTCTGCGGGGCGGGCGTCCGGCTCGCGCCAGGCCGACGGGTGCCAGCCGGCGCCGTCGAGTGCGATTCCCAGGTACAGCGACGATGTCATCGGGAGTGTCCTTTTCTCTGCGCGAGACACGGTCGTCTGCGCGGACACCCACGATATGCACGGCACTGTTCCGCCAGGCCGCAGGCAGGTCACACAAAGTCATGCGTGAAACCTGCGGTAACAATTGTTAGATGCCGAGGAGTTTTGCCTTCGCCGCCGAGAACTCCGCGTCGGTGATCACGCCGGCCGTCTTGAGGGTCGCGAGCCGTTCGATCTGGGCGGACAGGCTGTCGTCGGCGGCGGCCGCCGGTTGCGGCGCCTGCACATACTCCTGCGGTGGTGGAGCGTACTGCGGCTGTTGCGGTTGTTGCTGGGCTGCCTGCTGGTCTGCTGCGGATTGGGCCCTGGCCTGTTGCCGACGGCTCACTCCGCCGGAAACTGCGGTCGCCGTGCCTGCGATGACCGCGGTGCGTGCCATCGTCCCCATCAGGCCGGGTCGCCCACCTCGACGCATCATGGTGTTCCTTTCGTCGTGTTCCGAAATGTGTTGCGTGGTCTGTTGGGGTCAGTCGGTGTCGACCCCGGGTTCTTCCAGCGCCATCAGCACCTCGTCGACGACGGATTCGGGCACGTGCACGTCTTCGAGAAGGACTCCTCCGGAGTCCAGGATCGCATCGCGCAGCGGCCTGAACCAGGTGTGTTCGAAGACCAGGATGGCCGCCGAGCTGTTGTTCTCGAGGTCCGTCGACAGCTCGTCAACATCGTCGTCGGAGAGTCGGCACGGTCTCTCCTCGCTCGTCGTCACGACCTCGTCATCGAGACGCTCCATCAGGACACTGGGGACACTAATCCCGTCCGATGCGGGCATCAAGGTGCCCGCGAAAGGAGACCTTTCCGGCGGACTCTGGTCGCGCTATGGTCGGGCTGCCGGCGAGATAGCCCGGCACTGGAGCGGATCTCGTGCTCGGTTCGCCCTGCCTGCTCCACCCGGCCTGGAACCGCAAGAACCCCTGGCATCGCAAGAACACAGAAGAGCACCTGAGGCAAGGAGCAGTTCATGTTTGCGAATTTCTGGGACGTCGTGTGGTTCTTCTTTTGGAGTTTCGCGTTCATCGCGTATCTCATGGTGTTGTTCTCGATCGTCGGCGACATTTTCCGGGATCACAAGCTCACCGGTTTGGCCAAGGCCGTCTGGCTGATCTTCCTCGTTTTCGTTCCCTTCCTGACGGCCCTGGTCTACCTGATCGCCCGCGGCCCGGACATGGCAAGACGACAGGCGGAACGCGTGCAGCAGGCGCAGGCATATACGGATGACTACGTGAGGTCCGTCGCCTCGTCCGCCAGCCCCTCCGCGGAAATCGCGAAGGCGAAAGAACTCTTCGACAGCGGCTCGATCACGGCCACGGAGTTCGAGGCGCTCAAGGCCAAGGCGCTCAGGTAGCGCGCTGCGAAGGGCGTGCGCCTCCAGCGCTTCCGGTAGCGGCTTCTAGACTGGGCAGATGGACGCCTCGAGCCTCGTGAATGCACCACCGATTTTGACCCTCACCATCAATCCCGCCCTCGACGTCAGCACCTCGACGGCCCATGTGACCGGGGAGCACAAGCTCCGGTGCGGGAGCACGCGCATCGACCCGGGGGGCGGCGGCGTGAACGTGGCCAGGGTCATCCGTCGCCTCGGCGGCACCGCGCTGTCCCTGTATGCGGCAGGCGGGCCAACGGGAGAGGCCTATCGCCAGCTCATCGCAGCGGAAGGACTCCCCACCGTTCTGGTGCCGATCAAGGAAAGCACGCGCCAGAGCTTCACCGTCGACGAAACCGATACCGGCAAGCAGTTCCGCTTCGTGCTCCAGGGACCCGAGCTGTCCGAGGCCGAGTGGACCACGTGCCTCGACACCCTCGCCGCGTCGATGCCCCGCGGCGGATATGTCATCGCGAGCGGCAGCCTGCCCCCGGGAGTCCCCGACGACTTCTACGCACGGGTCGCCCGCCTGGCCAGAACCAATGGAGCGCGGTGCATCGTGGATGCCTCCGGTCCGGCCCTCAGCGGAGCGCTCGCGGAAGGGGTCTTCCTGGTCAAGCCCAGCCTCCGCGAACTCGAGGCTCACGCCGGCGTGAAGCTCGAGACTCCGGAGAGCCAGGCGGAGGCCGCGTCGGCGCTCGTCGCCAGCGGCGCAGCAGAGTACGTGGCGCTCACCCTCGGCGGAGAGGGCGCCCTGCTTGCATCGAAGACCGGGGTCATCCGCTCTGAGGTTCCGAAGGTGACCGTGATCAGCACCGTCGGGGCCGGCGACAGCTTTCTCGGCGCCTTCGTGCTGCGCCTCGCCCAGGGCAGAACCGTCGAGGAGGCCTTCCGTGCGGGAGTCGCCGCCGGGAGCGCCACGGCCTCGACACCCGCAACCGAACTGTGCCACCGCGAGGACGTCGAACGGCTCGAGGCCGAGCTCGCCGCGCGGGCCTGAGCCGGCGCGGCGGCCGACGGCCTACGCGAAGAAGATCGGGTCGAACTCGCGGAGAGTGTTGCCGTTCTTGGGCGCTTCCGTCAGGAACACGTTGAAGCCGTATGGCAACGGCGCGTCGTCGTCGTCGATGAACCACAGGTCGGTGACGCGGTAGGCCACGCCACCGGTGTAGATCCCGTCGCCGATTTCCGGAAGAGTGTCGCCATCGGCGATCTCGAGGAATTCCTTGTTCGGAAGCACATAGGTGGTCGGTACAGTCTGTTCTTCATCCATGGTTCGAGCTTACCGGGACCGGATTTGGGGACGACAGCGGGGTGATGTACGAGTAGCCGGTGCTGGTGTTCTTGGTCATCGAGAGCACGAGTTCCATGTGCGGTTCGAGGGCGGTGACCTTGTCGAGCGGCGACCCCACGATGAGCTGGAAGCCGAGTCCCTTCCACGCGGCCACAGCACGGCCGGCGAACTCGGAGTCCGACTTCACGAAACCCTCGTCGAGGAAGACCGGTGCGAACCGCGGGCGGGTGCGGCTCTCGTCGCCGAGCTGGAAGCGCAGCGCGGCCCCGACGACGAACGCCACGAGTTCCTGGGACTCTCCACCGCTCTTGCCGCCGAGCGAGGAGTATGTGCTCACCTCGACGCCGTCGGGCGTCGACCGTACCGCGGTGATCTCCACGTGCTTGCGCACGTCGAGGAGCAGGTCCCGCTGCGACTCCGTGCGCGTCCCTGGTTCCGGCCGGCGAATCTGGGCCATGAAATTGTGGAGACGGGTGAACCGGGCCTCGGTTTCCTCGTCGGTGAAGTCCTCGGTCGCTCCGGACGCGAGTACCTTGAGCTCCTTGCGGAACGCGGTGGCGTCGTCGCGGTGCAGGCGGCGCAGTGCGATCTTCAGTCGATCGCGGCCGGCCCCGAACGGCAGGGTTGCAAGGATCTCGTTGATCGGTCTGAGCCGGTCCTCGATCTCCTCGATGGCAGTGTTGAACGCCGCAGTGAGAGGCACGAGGTCTTGTCCGCTCCACGCCGACAGCCGTCGCTTCCATTCCTGGCGCCGCTCGTGCAGGCCGAGCGTGTAGACGGCGTCGAGGATGTCCCGGTAGCTCGTGTACGACTCGAGCGAGGTGCCGATGTTCGGGTCTGGCCACCGGCCCTGGAACGTCTCGAAGATGCGGACCAGTGAATCCCGGGCGCTCGTGGCGTTCTCCCTGTCGTGCGCGGACTGCTCGGTGAGGCGCTCGCGCAGCCGTCGGACGCCGCCCTCGAGTGCGGCGAGGTCGCCCTGGTCTCCGACGAGGGCGAACTGGTCGGTCAGGTGCGCGAAGTGCTCCTCGGAGAGGGTGGCCGCCTGGTCACGTTCGATCCGGTCGAGCATGCCGGAGACGGCGTCCTGACGGTCGACGATCCGCGCCTGTTCGGCGGCAAGACGCTCGGCGGTCCCATCGGCCGCGTGTTTGAGCTTCTGGGCGGCCTCGAGTTCGGAGGAGAAGCGTCCTTCCTCGGCTTTGAGGGCGCGGAGGATGTCGCTGCCCGCGAGGACGCGCTCCGATTCGGCTTCCTTCTCGGCGATCCTGGCCTCGGCGCCGGCCACATCGATCGACAGCCAGGTGGTGTCCACGACGTACTGGTGGGCGCTTCGCCTGCTGCGGAGGTCGGCGATGCGGTTCCCCACTTCGGCGGCGTCACGGGAGAGTGCCTCGGCCGCGCCGGCCAGTTCGGCGCGTTCGGCCACGATCTCGGCGAGTCGACCGGCGTTCGAGAAGCCGACGATCGGCGCCTGGCCCTTGTTCCAGCCGTGTGCCCCGCGCTTGCCGTTTCGGGTCTGGCCGCTCGGGGTGACCCGCGGGCCGTCGCCGGCCAGGTCGGTGGCCTCGGCCACGCAGAGCGCGTCGAGGCTCGGTGCGCTGACCCGGTCCTGGACCCAGCCGCTGAAGGGTGAATCCTGATAGACGAGCTTGCCGGACACGTAGCGGGGGTCGCCGGTACGAGGTCGGTGCGCCCGGAGTGCGACGCCCTCGAAGTGGATGCGCACCGGGATCTGAATCGGTTCGATGGCCGCGCTGAGGGCGCGCAACCGCGTCTCGTCGACGAGCATGACGCGCACGACGGACGACAGGGTGACTTCGGCGGCCTGGCGCCAGGATTCCTCGCCGGCGGCGAGGTCGACGAGTTCGGCGACGAAGGGCAACTCGTCCGCGGGGATCCCCGCGGCCTCCGCGATCATCATCCGGGCATTGTGCAGGTGCTGGGGAATCAGGTTCTCGCGGCCCGCGAGGAAGTCGTGCTCCTGGCCCAGGGTCCTGAGCTGTTCCTCGACGGGGAAGGCGTTCCGTTGCAGGGTCGTGCGCTCGGCCTCGAGGTCACGCTCGGCCCCGGAAAACCCGGCGAGGAAGCGTTCCGCGTCGTTCTGCGCGAGGGTGAATTCGGCCGGCGAGACGATCGCCGGGGCGAGGACGGCGGTGCGGTCGTCGAACTTCGCACGCTCAGCCGCTACGTCGTCGCGCTGGTCCCGGAGCTGGCCGATCTCGTTCTGCAGGCTGACGAGGACGTCGCCGCCGTTGTCACGCTGCTGGTGCTGCACCTCGGCGACGCGGGACTTGAGCTCGGTCTCGGCGTTCCTGGCCCGGGTGAGCTCGACCTGGTTGTCCCGGCGGCGGATGCGATTGGTGTCTGCGGCACCCTCGAGCAGTCCCTGCTCGGTGAGGAGCTGCCAGAGCACGAACGGGGTGTCGCCGGTGCGATGGACCCCGAAGGTGTCGATCAGGTCGGCCTTCTCCGCAGCTGTCTCGTACTCCCGGTGCAGGTCGGGAATTCGTTCGAGGACCTTCGCCTTCTGGGCCTCGGTCAGCATGGCCCCGTAGGACCTCTCGAGGTCCTCGAAATGATCGACGGCCTTGTCTGCCGCCGCATAGGTGGCCGGCTCTTCGAGGACCATCGACTTGTAGAGCCCGTCGACCGTCTTGACCTGCTGTCCGGCCTGGATCCGCGCGAGGAGCCGCAGCGCCTTGCCGCCCTCGCCGTTGGCGCCGATTCCGAGCCGGGTGTAGAGGGTCTGGGCGAATGCCGCGTAGGTGTCGAAGACATCCAGTTCGGGGAACCGGGTCCGGAGCGCCCGCTTGTCGAAGCGCGCCTCGGTGACGTCGGCGAGGTCACGCAGGTCGAGGAGGCCGTCCTGGGTGGCCATCTTCATGGTGATGTCGGCGAATTTGGTCGCGCCCCGTGGCACGAAATAGGCGCGCAGCACCGTGAACCGGCGGCCGTTGTCGTCGACGAAGGTCATCGCGACCGCGCCCCAGGTCGCGTCGTGCGCGCCGCGGAGGACCTGGTCCTGCATCTCCCCTGTGCCGGCCTCACGGTTGGAGTCGGTCTTGCCCCTGAGGTAGGTCATCAGGTTGCGCTGGTCGAGGCTCCGTGCCCTGCCGGACCCCGCGTCGTTGGACGCACCGTTGAACGGTGTGTCCGAGGGCATCATCAGCGCGAGGTAGGCGTCGAGGAGGCTGCTCTTGCCGGTTCCGGATGCCCCGGAGAGCAGGGTCGCCGAGGGGGCGAAGGTGATCTCGTGGTGGCCCTGGAAGCCGCCCCAGTTGACCATCTGGAACAGTTCGGCGCGCCACTGCGTCGTGCCCTCAGTGGATCCGTCGATGTAGAAGAGTGGGGAATCGCTCATGAGATCGCCTCCAGTTCGGGGTCGCGGTCGCCCGGATCAAGCGCACCCTTGTCGGGGAGCCCGGGTGCGGGCACGACCGCGGCGGGCGCACCGGCTGCGTTCTGCTCGACGAGCCATTCGTGCAGTTCGGCGAGCCGTTCGAGCGGAAGCAGAACTTCGATCACGGCCGAGATGCGGAATCGGTCCGGATCGCTCGTCTTGAGCAGCACCCGCGCCTTGGCGAGGCTGTCGACGGCGGCGCTCGCCTTGCGGGCGTCGCCGTACCGGTCCATCGAGAACTCGGGGCGGAAGTGCGCCACATTCTCCACGAGATTGTCGCGGTCGACGAGCACGATGTCCTGGCCGTTTGCGCGTTCGCTGCGGAACCGCTGGCGCAGCAGCACGAGCAGGATCGTTTCCTCGCGCGTGTATGCGACGTCGTGCAGAAGGGTCGGGAACCGGTCTCCCGCCTCCGAGACGGCCTGCCGTTTGAACGCGACCTGGTAGTGCAGGTCGATGTGCAGGTCGAGGAACATGTCGTTGAGGCGCGACTTGAGCAGCCGCTGCGAGTCGAGCAGGGTGCGCCATTCCGCGGGCTGAAGCGCTGCTGACACGTAGCGGTGCTTCATCAGGAGCACCAGGGTACGGCGCTGTTCCACAGTGAGGCCGCCCTCGTCGCCCTCGAAGAGGGAGAAGCTCGCGGGCTCGTCGTCGATGGCGGCGTCGATCCCTGCGCCGGCGTCACCGTCCAGGCCGTCGTCGTCGCGGTCGAGGTCGTCGCGGCCGTCCTGGTCGTCCTGGTCGTCTGTCCACTCGTCAGTCATGATCGGATCCATAGTTCAGGGCGGCCAGGGCCGCCGTTTCGTGGTCGTTCAGGATGATGCGGGGAACCGAGAAAGTGCGCCGGCTGCCGTCGGGCCGCACGGTCTCGAAGCTCTCGACCTGGTGCGCGCGGCCGAGCGCGTCGACCTGGGTCGCGATCTGCAGCATGCCGAGAATCTCGACCGGGCGCCGCAACGCCGGTTCGAGGCCGTTGAACGCCGCACCGACGGATGCCGCGTCTCCCGTTCCGCGGAACGTCACGAGGGCGTCACGCATCCGTTCGAGCATCGGGCCGCCCTGCCTGCGCATGTCGTCGAGGCTCGGCGGTTCGGGGGCATACTCGGACACGTCCTCGAGGTCCGGCGGCGGCCTGTGGTTCAGCGGATCGTAGAACCGTTCGCGGAGGTGCTCGACGTCGAGAATGCCGGGCATGAGTTCTGCCGTGACCGTCGACCGGGGTCCGGCGGTCTCCATCCAGACCGCGAGTTCCTTGTTGATCTCCCGCAGGAGGCGCTCGAGTTCGCGGTCCTTGACGACGTCGTGGTTCACAATGTGCTCGCGGAGAGTGGTCGTGAGGCCGTTCCGCTGGGTCAGCACGTCGTCGATGCCCTTGCGGATCAGCCCGACGGTGCCGAGGAAGGTGCGTCGCTCCGCGGTGGTCAGCCGGGCGGCGAAGGGATGGTCGAGGATCGCTTCGAGGTCGTTCTTGACATCGGAGAGGAGTGCGTCGTCGCGCAGCAGCGTGAAGGCGCCCTCGAAGGCGCGGCCTTCCGCGGTCGCCGACATCAGGGCATCGGTCTTGGCGAGGTATTCGTCGAGGACCTCGCCGATCGGGCGTTCCTCGCCGCGGAAGTCGCTCACGATCTGGCGGTGCATGGCCGCCACGGATTCCTCGACGCGTTTGAAGTCACTCGGCAGCTGCATGATCAGGTCGACGAGGTTCGCATAGCCTTCGTGCATCTGTTCGTCGGTCGCGGTGGCGATCTCGCCGCCGCCCTGGAGTCGGTCGCGCTCCGCGGTCTTCTCGGCGATCTCCTGGTCGAGACGGCGGATCCGCGCTTCCCGGTCGGGGGTGGCCTGGGTGGCGCGGTGGCGGACGCTGTCGACGATGGTCGTGAGGCGGGACTCGCTGATCAGGGCGCGGTCCTGGGAGAGGCTGTCGACGAGGAGGAGTGCCTCGAGGGCGTGCGAGGTGAGGGAGTACTGCTCCTCACCGCCCTCCCCGGTCTCGCGGTAGAGCCAGAGGTCATTCATCCACTGGACGCAGAGGGCGCGGCCGTTCTTGCCCGGCACCTCGCTCCCGACGGACCGGAGGTCGGCGAGGTAGGCGTCGACCTGCGAGTGCAGGCGGTCGGCCTGGACGCTCCGCCGGTCACGGCTGAACGCCGACTTGAAGACGGCGAGGACAAACGGCGCCCACTTGCGATCGAGCAAGCGCAGGGTGGGTTTGTCGAAGGCTTCGCGCACGCGCGCCAGTTCACCCGCAATTTCGCTCACAGTGGTAGTTCCCTTCCCGGACCCCTTCAACCGTAACGGGCGCGAGATTCGATTCTGTCCAGGGTCCGGTCGCACGGGCTGGCGCTGGGCAGGAACGGGACGGGCACGGGGGCCGGTCAGGAGCTTAGGTTCGAGCCGCCCCAGTGCTCTCCCGGGCGCCCGCGCCTGCGGAGGCGCACCGTCAGGTGCAGCTCGTTCCGGTGCGCGAGGATCAGGGCGATGACCACCGCGGCGAGCGCGGGCACGAGGCCGGACACGAGCATCCCGGTGTCCGGGCCGAAGGACTCGACGATCCAGCCCATCAGGGGCCCTCCGATCGCCTGGCCGCCGAGCAGCACGAGCACCCAGACCGACATGACCCGCCCGCGCACCCGCACGTTGGACGACATCTGCACGAGTGGGTTGCCCGCGGTGAAGAAGAACTGGTTCGCGATGCCCGTGACGATGAGGGCGGCCCCGAAGCTGATCTCGGTGGGCATCAGGCCGGAACTCGCCTGGATCAGGGCCCAGACTCCGCCGCTGACGATGACCGTCCGCAAGCGGATGTTGGCCCGACGTGTCGAGGCGAGCGCACCCGCGACCGCGCCGACGGCGATCAGGGTGTTGAACAGGCCGTAGCCGCCTGCGCCCACCTTGTAGACGTGGTCGGCGTATGCGGCCAGGAGCACGGGCATGTTGAGGGAGAAGACGGAGAGGAAGGCGAGCATCACGATCGGCCAGAGGATGGTCGGCTTCGAGACGACATAGCGCAGGCCCTCGATGAGCTGCCCCTTCTGCCGCGGAGCCGTCGGGGTGCGGTACAGCGCGGAGGCGTCGAGCCTGGTCAGGGCGAGGACGGTCAGCAGGCACGCGGCGGCGTTGATGCCGAAGGACCAGCCGGACCCGACCGCGACGATCAGGGCACCGCTGATGGCCGGCCCGATCAGCGCGCCGAGCTGGAAGACCGTCGAGTTCACCGTGATCGCGTTGCGGAGGTAGCGCGGGCCGACGATCTCGTTCACGAAGACCTGACGGGTGGGGTTGTCGATCACGGTGACGAGCCCGACCAGAAAGGCGATCGCCCAGACCTGCCAGACCTGCACGGTGTTGGTGAGGGTGAGCACCGCGAGGACAGCGCTGAGCAGGGCGGCCGCTGACTGGGTGAGCATGAGCAGCATCCGCTTCGAATAACGGTCGACGATCACGCCGCCGAAGAGGCCGAAGGCGAGCATCGGAGCGAACTGCATCGTGACGGTCACCCCGACGGCCGCGACGCTGCCGGTCAGTTGCAGCACGAGCCAGTCCTGGGCGATGCGCTGCATCCAGGTGCCGGTCATGGCCACCGCGTTGGACGCCGTGAACAGGCGGAAGTTCGGAACGCTCAGGGAGTCGAGGGTCTGGCGCCACGGGCGGGGGCCTTCGTTCACCGGAATGGGAGTGGTGGGCGGGAAAAGATCCGCGGGTGAAGTCAAGAAATGCCCTGCGTCTACCCACGATCGAAAATCGATCGGGTCTGCTCCACGCTACGCTCCCCAGCGACGCCCGCGCTCCACGACCGGTCGCGCCCGCGCCGAATGCACGGTCAGGCGGGGAGCAGCCCGCTTGCGTCGACGAGGAGAGCCGCCGCCTTGTCCCAGAGCAGGGAGTGTCCACGTTCACACGCCCCGTCGAGCTGGGTGCCGCTGAGCGCGCGGAACAACGGCTCGTCCCGGCGGATGAAGCCGATCACCTGGTCGCGGAACCGGATCTCCTGCAGGCTGTCATCCTCGCACCGCACGACGACGAGGCGAATCGTCCTGATCGCGTCGTCCCGGGAAATCAGGCGAAGCGACAGGGAGGCGACAGCTGGCGTGCGGCGGCGGGTGGTTTGGACTGCGGGGTGCGACATCGGATCTCCGGCTCTCACGACGGTCGGCCGGGGCTACCGGTGACCCCGGGCAGCTCATGGAACCTCTCGACTCGTGGCTGACATTAACGCCACCGCCTGCCGGAATCGGATAGTCCCCTTTTAGGAGGACCCTCCCATGCGAAGAATCCAAGGCGCCGGGATCGGTCAGACGGTCACGCCGTTCATGGCTCCGGCGGTCAGCTCGACCGAGCGCAGCCGAGCCTCGATGTCCCGCGAGGCGTGCGCGATGATCAGTTCGTCGGCGTGGGTCGAGGCGACGAAGTCGTCGAGGAAGACCCGCACGTCTGCGGGATCGCCGACGGCCGAGTAGCGCATCATATTCGCGATCTGACGCCCTTCCGCAGTGATGAGGAAGGCGTCGACCTGCTGGTCGGTGTACTCCGGCGACGCCGGACCGCGCGTGAGCATGCCGCGCACCCGGTTCCGCCGGGTCTCCTCGAACTGTCGGACGGCATCCGCCCGGTCGTCTGCGGCGATCACGTTCACACCGACGATCACGTGCGGCTCGGCGAGCTGCGCCGAGGGCCTGAAGTCGCGCCGGTACAGGGCGATGGCCTTGTGCAGGGCGTCCGGCGCGAAGTGGGAGGCGAAGGCGTACGGCAGGCCGAGCGCCGCGGCCAGGCCTGCTCCGAAGAGCGAGGAGCCGAGGATGTAGAGCGGCACGTTGGTGCCGGCACCGGGGATGGCCTGCACCCCCGGCACGATCGACTCGCCGCGCAGGTAGGCCTGGAGCTCCATCACGTCCTGGGGGAACTGGTCGGAGGCGCGGGGGTCGCGACGCATCGCCCGCGCGGTAGTCTGGTCGCTGCCCGGGGCGCGGCCGAGGCCCAGGTCGATCCGCCCAGGGTAGAGCTCGGCGAGGGTGCCGAACTGTTCGGCGATGGTGAGCGGAGAGTGGTTGGGCAGCATCACGCCGCCGGAGCCGAGCCGGATGGTCGACGTCTGGCCCGCGACATGGCCGACGAGGACGCTCGTGGCCGAGGACGCGATCGTCGGCATGTTGTGGTGTTCGGCGTACCAGACACGGGTATAGCCGTGCTTCTCGGCGGTCTGCGCAAGGCGGACGCTTCCCGCGAAGCTCTCCCTGGCAGTCTGCCCGGGTGCGATCGGAGCGAGGTCAAGAATGGACAGGGCAACAGTCATACCGTGGACAACCACGCACGGGTGCGAAACGTTACCCGTGCCATCGTGCAGACTTGCATAATGCCGAAATCTCCCCTGGCCGTCGAGCCCAGAACACTCAACACGGATGTCGCGCCGCGCCATTCGGCGGTCGAGGACGTTCTCGGAATCCTCACCGGCACCCTCCTCGCGTCGTTCGGGCTGTTCCTGCTCAAGGCGAGCGCGGCGGTGACCGGCGGCACGGCGGGACTCGCGCTCCTGCTGAGCTACGCGGCTCCCGTGCCGTTCGGTGTGTTCTTCTTCGCGATCAACGTGCCGTTCTTCGCCCTCGCTCTCTGGAAGAAGGGCTGGAACTTCACGCTGCGCACCGTCATCGCGGTCGCGCTCGTCTCCGCGTTCTCGTCCCTGCACCCGTACGCCCTCGGGATCGAGCACCTCAATCCGGTCTACGGCGTGTTGTTCGGCAACCTCGTGATCGGGGTGGGGCTGATCGTGTTGTTCCGCCACAAGGCCAGCCTGGGTGGGTTCAACATCCTCGCCCTGCTCCTGCAGGAGCGCCTCGGCTGGCGTGCCGGGTATGTGCAGATGGTGTTCGACGTGACCGTCGTCGTCGCCGCGATCACGGTCGTCGCACCGCTGAACGTCGCCCTCTCGGCGGCGGGCGCGATCGTGCTCAACCTCGTGCTCGCGCTCAACCACCGGCCGGGACGCTACCTCGGCACCTGAGCCGCGGCATCCGCTGCGGGCGGTCTCGGGCTTGCCGGGCCACTCGGGCCACTCTGCGAGGCGCGGCTCTATTCGCCTTCGCCCGTGGCCTGCTCCGGCTCGCCGATCGTGCGCACGACCCTGGCCGGGTTGCCGACGGCGATGACCCCGGCCGGCACGTCCTTGGTCACGACGGACCCGGCACCGATCACGCTGCCGTCACCGATCGTGACCCCGGGGCGTACGACGACGTTGCCGCCGAGCCAGACGTCGTTGCCGATGTGGATGGGCAGAACGCGCTCGTAGCCCGCGCGGCGCTCGTCGACGTCGAGAGCATGGATCGGCGTGTAGAGGCGGGCGCTCGGCCCGATCAGCACGTTGTTCCCGATCGTGATCTCGCCGCCGCCCAGGGTGAGGAAGTCCCCGTTGATGAAGGTGTCCCTGCCGATGTGCAGGCGGGATCCGTAGTCGAGGTACATCGGCGGCCGGAAGTCGAGGTTCTCCCCCGCCGTGCCGAGCATGCCCGTCAGCAGCGCGTATGCGGCCTCCCTGTCCTCGTCGTAGAGGGCCGTGATCCGACGGCAGGTGCGCTGGGTGCTGTTCGTCATTTCGGCGAGCTCGGGGCCGGACCGGTAGCGGTACCAGTCCCCCGCGACCATCTTGTCGAATTCGGAGCGGTCGGGATCGGGGGTCGGTCGTTCGGTGAGGTCCACGTGGACAATCCTAAACCGCATCCCGGGTATTTGTTTGCGATAACAACAAACGGGTGGCGGGTACGATCCCTCTCAGAGCAGCGGCAGCACCTGCTCGCGCACCTGCCTGCGCAGGATCTTGCCGAGCATCGACCGCGGCATGTCGTCGATCTGCACGATGCGGCGCGGGATCTTGTATGCGGCGAGCAGTTCACGGCAGTGCGCGCGCAGGGCCTCCTGGTCGAGCGTCGCGCCGGGTTCGAGCTCCACGGCTGCGACGACCATCTCCCCGCCGCGCTCGAGCGGCTTGCCGAAGACCGCGGCGTCCTTTATGGACGCGTGCAGCCGCAGCGCCGTCTCCACCTCGGTGGGTGAGACGTTGAACCCGCCGGTGATGACGAGCTCCTTGGCCCGGTCGACGATTGTCGTGAAGCCGTCGGCGTCCACGGTGACGATATCGCCGGTGCGCAGCCAGCCGCCCGGCAAGAGCGCCTTCTTGGTTTCGTCCGGGTTGTTCCAGTACCCCTGAAAGACCTGAGGGCCCTTGAGCAACAGCTCCCCCGGCTGCCCCTGGGCTACTTCCATGCTCGGGTCGTCCAGGTCGACGACCTTCATCAGGGTCGAGGGGAACGGCACCCCGATCGTGCCGGGACGGCGGGTGGAGTAGAACGGGTTGCCGAGGGCGACCGGGGAGGATTCGGTCATCCCATAGCCCTCGACAAGAAGGCCGCCGGAGACCGATTCCCAGAGCTCCACGACGTGCGCGGGCAGGTTCATCGCGCCGGAGATGCAGTATTTGCAGGAGCGCAGCGAGACGCCCTGTTCCTGCGCGGCCCGGGCGGTGCGCTCGTAGATGGGCGGAACGGCGCAGTAGACGGTCGCGGGCGACTTCTTCATCGCGGCGAGGATCAGCCCGGGCTCGAACTTCGGGAACAGCACGAGCAGCGCCTGCTTGCGGATGCCGTAAGTCAGGTAGAGCGTCATGCCGAAGGCGTGGAACATCGGCAGGATCGCGTAGAAGATCTCCTTGCGATACTCGGCTCCGTGCATCCACGCCTCGCCCTGGAGCGCGTTCGAATACAGGTTGAAGTGGGTGAGCATCGCACCCTTGGGACGGCCCGTGGTGCCGGAGGTGTACTGGATGGCGGCAAGGTCGTCGACCGACGGATGCGGGTGCTCCGGGTCGATGCGACCGTGCGTGAGTAGTTCCTTCCAGGCGATCGTGCCGGGCGCGGAACCAGTGAGGGCCTCGCGGGACTCCCGCAGGCTCTTGACCGGCAGGTACAGGGCCAGGCGCTTGATCGTCGGGAACGCCATCAGTAGGTTGACAGAGACGATGTGGTCGATCTCGATGTCGGCAGGGAAGGCGCGGATCGCCGCGACCGTCTTGTCCCAGGCGATCACGATGCGGGCCTGGTGGTCCTCGAACTGGTGGCGGAGTTCCCGCGAGGTGTAGAGCGGGTTGTGCTCGACCACGACCGCGCCGAGGCGCAGCACCGCGTAGAACGCGACGACGTGCTGGGGGCAGTTCGGCAGCAGGAGCGCGACCCGGTCTCCGGCGCGGACGCCGAGGTGCCGGAGGCCCTCCGCCGCGCGGTCGATCTGCTCACCGAGCTCGGTGTAGGTCGTCCGCCGTCCGAAGAACTCGAGGGCCGGGTGGGTGCCTGCATCGGCGACGGACCGTTCGAGCATGGCGACGAGCGACTCCGTCGGAAGGTCGATTTCGGCCGGAACCCCCGGTTGGTAGTTCTTTACCCAGGGCTGTTGCTCAGTGTTGGCCATGCTCCCATCCTCCCGCGAACGGCTCCCCGGCCGCGCGCGACACGGCACGAGCTCGTGCAGGGCCCGCCGCCGCTACCGAAACGGCGGTAGCGGGCGGCCGAAACGGGCGCGGCGGCGGCGAAGCCTGAGCCTGAGTCGACTACTCCCCGAGCACCTGCACGCGGTGCCGGTACTCCTCGGCGTCGAGTTCGCCGCGTGCGAAACGTTCGTCCAGAAGGAGTCGTGCCGCGCTGCGTCCGGTCGAGACCGGCCCGGAAGGGACGTTGCCCTGCGGCCCTTCCGCACGGGTCCCGCTCACGCTGCTGAAGACCCGGATGGTCACGATGGTGAGCAGGACTACGCCCAGGATCAGGACCAGCCCGACCGGCCACACCCACCACATGAATCCCATGCCGTACCCGTTGCCCCACATCATGCTGTTCTCCTTCGTTATACCGTCACGCTACTCGCCATACCCATGGGGGTACGAGGGGCAGCGGCCGGCAGGGTCAGTCCGCGGAAACCGCGGAGGCGGAGGCTGTTGCTCACCACGAAGACCGAGGACAGCGCCATTGCGGCGCCGGCGATCAGGGGGTTGAGCAGGCCGAGCATGGCGAGCGGGATCGCGGCCACGTTGTAGGCGAAGGCCCAGAACAGGTTCGCCTTGATCGTGGCGAGCGTGCGCCGGGACAGCCGGATGGCATCCGCTGCCGCGACGAGGTCGCTCCGGATGAGGGTGAGGTCGCTCGCCTCGATCGCGACGTCGGTGCCGGTGCCCATGGCGATGCCGAGGTCGGCGGTGGCGAGCGCGACGGCGTCGTTCACGCCGTCGCCGACCATGGCAACGACCCGTCCCTCGGCTTGCAGGGCGCGGATGACCTCGGCCTTTTCGGCGGGGAGCACGCCGGCGCGCACGTCGTCGATGCCGACGAGGGTGCCTACGTTCCGGGCGACGGTGTCGTTGTCCCCTGTCAGGAGCACCGGGGTGAGGCCGAGGCGGCGGAATTCGGCGATTGCGGCGGCGCTCGTGTCCTTGACGGCGTCGGCGACGGTGAGGATGCCGCGGGCCACTCCGTCCCAGGCCACGGCGACCGGGGTCTCGCCTCTGTCCTCGCCAGCGGCGAGCGCCGCCTCGAGGTCGGGCGTGAAGACGATGCCCCACTGCTCGGTGAGCCAACGCGGCCGGCCGACGGCGACGAGGCGACCGTCGACGACGGCCTGCACTCCGAGGCCGTCCGCGGAGGCGAACGATTCGGCGGCCGGGAGGGTACCGACCCGTTCCCTCGCCCCGGTCACGATGGACTTCGCGATCGGATGCTCGGACCCGGCCTCTGCGGCCCCGGCGAACCGGAGCAGTTCGGCGGCCTCGAGCCCTGAGGCGGGGACGGCCTGAACCAGGGACATCCGCCCGGTGGTCACGGTGCCGGTCTTGTCGAGCACGATGGTGTCGACGCGCCGGGTGGATTCGAGCACCTGCGGGCCCTTGATCAGGATGCCGAGCTGTGCGCCGCGGCCGGTGCCGACCAGCAGTGCCGTCGGTGTGGCCAGCCCGAGCGCGCAGGGGCAGGCGATGATGAGTGTCGCGACGGCGGCGGTGAAGGCGACGACGGGGGTTGCACCGACCAGAAGCCAGACCGCGAGGGTCGCGAGGGAGAGACCGAGGACGATCGGCACGAACACCCCGGAGACCCGGTCGGCGAGGCGCTGCACGTCGGCCTTTCCGGTCTGGGCCTGCTCGACGAGGCGCCCGAGCTGGGCGAGTTCGGTGTCGGCGCCGATCCGGGTGGCCCGGACCACGAGCCGTCCGCCCGAGTTGAGGGTCGCCCCGACGACGACGGCGCCCGGACTGACTTCGACCGGCACGGCTTCGCCGGTGAGCATACTCGCGTCGATGGCGGACACGCCCTCGACCACGACGCCATCCGTGGAGATCTTCTCGCCGGGCCGCACCACGAACTGGTCGCCGACGACGAGGGATGATGTGGGCACGATGACCTCGACGCCGTCACGGAGCACGGCGGTCTCCTTGGCGCCCAGTTCGAGGAGGGCGGTGAGCGCCGCCCCGGACTGCTTCTTCGCGCGCGCCTCGAAGTACCGGCCCGCGAGGAGGAAGACCGTGACCGCGGATGCGACCTCGAGGTAGATCTCGTTCGCTCCGCCGCCGGCCTGGGCGGTGAGGCTGAACGTCATCCGCATGCCCGGCATGCCGGCTGTGCCGAAGAAGAGCGCGTAGAGCGACCAGCCGAGTGAGGCGATGATGCCCATGCTGATCAGGGTGTCCATGGTCGTCGCGCCGTGCCGGAGGTTCATCCACATGGCGCGGTGGAAGGGCCAGGCGCCCCAGACGGCGACGGGCGCCGCGAGGGTCAGGGCGAGCCACTGCCAGTTGGTGAACTGCAGGGCGGGAATCATCGACATCGCGGCGACGGGGATCGCGAGCGCCGTCGACACGAGGAGGCGGTGACGCAGGCTCGCCACCTCGAGCTCCTGCGCCGTGGGAGCGGGTGCGCTGCCAGAGGTCCCGGCGGTCGGCTCCGGCGGGCGCGGGCGCTCTGCGGTATATCCGGTGTCCTCGATCACGGCGATGGCCTGGTCGACGGTGGTGCCCTCTGGCAGGGAGACGCTCGCCTTTTCGGTGGCGTAGTTGACGGATGCCTCGACTCCCGGCATCCGGTTCAGCTTCTTCTCGATGCGGGTCGCGCAGGAGGCACACGTCATCCCGCCCACGAGAAGGTCGACGCGTTCGGTGGTCATCGTGACTCAGCGACCAGTTCGTAACCCGCTTCGTCGACGGCGGCTGCGACGGCAGCACGGTCGACAGGGGCGCCGGTTACCGTCAGGACGGACGTGCCGCCCGGAACGAGGGTGATCGCGACGTTCTCGGGGCCGGCGAGCTTGCCGACCTCCTTCGTCACGGCCGCTACACAGTGCGCGCAGGTCATCCCCGTCACCTGGTATTCGCTGATGCCGAGGTCGTTTTCCGTCTGTCCGATCATGGAATGCACTTCTTTCTGGTTCCTTGTAGTGAATGGGTGAGCCGTGGCTCAGGACCGCACGAGCCGTGCGATGGCGTCGAAGGCCTCTTTGACCTTGGCGTCGGCCTCGTCGCCGCCCTTGACGGCGGCCTCGACCACGCAGTGGCTGAGGTGGTCGTTGAGCAGGCCGAGAGCGACCGCCTGCAGGGCGCTCGTCATCGCCGACACCTGGGTGAGGATGTCGATGCAGTACTTGTCGTCTGCGACCATGCCCTGCAGACCGCGGGCCTGGCCCTCGATCCGGCGGAGCCGTTTCAGGTAGGCGTCCTTGTTGGACATGTAGCCATGCGGACCGCTGTGCGGGTCTGCACTCGCTTCGGCGGCGATCGTTGCGGTCGCACCTGCTGCGGTCGCACCGACCGCGGTCGCACCGACCTCCGTAGAACTGATATCCGTCATCGCGCTGTCCTCCTCGTCGGATCCTTATACCCCCCTATGGTACACCCAATACCCCCCTATGGTACATATTCGGCCCGATTCGTCCCGATGGCCCGGTCTCCCTAATAGGGGGGTGAGCTTCGACCGACTACCTTTGATAACATGACGCCTCCTGATACAACAGCGCCGAGCGAGGCAGCAACTGCCCTCGTCGCGAAGACCTTCTCCGAGCTCGGCCTGACCGATGCCGTGCTCAAAGCCCTCAAGGACGTCGGGTACGAAACTCCCTCGGCCATCCAGGCCGCGACCATTCCCCCCTTGCTCGCCGGCCGCGACGTCGTCGGCCTCGCCCAGACCGGGACCGGAAAGACGGCAGCGTTCGCGCTGCCGATCCTGTCCCGCCTCGACATGGCGCAGAAGAACCCGCAGGCCCTCGTCCTCTCCCCCACCCGCGAGCTCGCACTCCAGGTCTGCGAGGCCTTCGAAAGCTACGCCTCGCACATGCGCGGCGTGCACGTCCTCCCCGTTTACGGCGGACAGGGTTATGGCGTCCAGCTCTCCGCGCTCCGTCGCGGCGTCCACGTTGTCGTCGGTACTCCCGGTCGCATCATGGACCACCTCGCCAAGGGAACCCTCGACCTGTCCGAGCTGAAGTACCTCGTGCTCGACGAGGCCGACGAGATGCTCAAGATGGGCTTCGCCGAAGACGTCGAGACGATCCTCGCCGACACCCCGGAAGACAAGCAGGTCGCGCTGTTCTCTGCGACCATGCCCGCGTCCATCCGGCGCATCGCCAAGAAGTACCTGCACGACGCCGAAGAAATCACGGTCAAGACCAAGACCACGACCTCGGCGAACACGACCCAGCGTTACCTGATGGTCTCGTACCCGCAGAAGGTCGACGCGCTCACCCGCATCCTCGAGGTGGAGAACTTCGAGGGCATGATCGTCTTCACCCGCACCAAGAACGAGACAGAGACCCTCGCCGAGAAGCTTCGCGCGCGCGGCTACTCGGCGAGCGCCATCAACGGTGACGTCGTGCAGGCTCAGCGTGAACGCACGGTCGAGCAGCTGAAGTCGGGCAAGCTCGACATCCTCGTCGCAACGGATGTCGCCGCTCGCGGCCTCGACGTCGAGCGCATCAGCCACGTCATCAACTACGACATCCCGATCGACACCGAGTCCTACGTGCACCGCATCGGCCGCACCGGCCGCGCCGGGCGGAGCGGTGCCGCGATCAGCTTCGTCACACCCCGTGAGCGTCACCTGCTCAACGCCATCGAGAAGGCGACCCGCCAGCCGCTCACCCAGATGCAGCTGCCGAGTGTCGAGGACGTCAACATCACCCGCCTGGCGCGCTTCGACGACGCGATCACCGAGGCGCTGGGCCAGACCGCCCGCGTCGACCGGTTCCGCGACATCATCGCCCACTACGTCGAGCAGTACGACGTGCCGGAGGCCGACGTCGCCGCAGCTCTCGCGGTCGTCGCCCAGGGTGAGACCCCGCTGCTCCTCTCCGAGCAGGATGCCCGCAACCAGCGTCGCGACGAACGCGAACGCAACGAACGCGAACGCTCCGAGCGCAACGACAGCGGCAGCTATGCGCCCCGCAACGATCGCAACAACCGCGACAGCCGTGGCGGACGCGACGACCGTGGCGGACGCGACGATCGCTGGGACCGCGACGACCGCCCGCGCAAGAGCGAGCGCCCCGAACCGCGCCCCCGCGACAGCACCATCCCGCTCGTCTCCTACCGGATCGAGGTCGGCAAGCGCCAGAAGGTCGAGCCGCGCCAGATCGTCGGCGCGATCGCGAACGAGGGCGGCCTGAGCCGCGAGGACTTCGGGCACATCCAGATCAACCCGGACTACTCGCTCGTCGAGCTGCCAGAGAACCTGTCCCAGGACGTCCTAGATCGTCTCGTGGGAACCCGGATCAGCGGCAAGCTCATCGAGATCCAGCCGGACAACAGCGGCCCGGTGCGCCGCGAGGACCGCGCCCCGCGCCACCCCCGCCGCGACTAGCGCTCGGAGGCCGTCGGCGCGGTGATGGAACATCTGCGACACGAGCGGTGTTCTATCCACTGACCCGCGGGCGACGTGAGAACGCAGCCGGCGGTCACCCCAACGTATGTGGAGGAATCATGAGTACAGAACAAGCGATCCTGGCCGGAGGGTGTTTCTGGGGAGCGCAGCAGTTGCTGCGCCGGCGCCCCGGCATCATCTCCTCGCGGGTCGGCTACTCGGGAGGCGACACCCCGAACGCGACCTATCGTCATCACGGTGACCACGCCGAATCCGTCGAGATCGTCTTCGATCCCGCGGTGATCAGCTACCGCGAGCTGCTGGAGTTCTTCTTCCAGATCCACGACCCGTCGACGAAGAACCGGCAGGGCAACGACGTCGGTCGCAGCTATCGCTCGGCCATCTACTACACGACGCCCGAGCAGGAACGGGTCGCCCGCGACACGATCGCGGACGTCGACGCCTCCGGCCTGTGGCCGGGCAAGGTCGTCACCGAGGTCGAGCCTGCTGGCGATTTCTGGGAAGCCGAAGACGAGCACCAGGACTACCTGGAGAAGTACCCCGCCGGGTACACCTGCCATTATGTCCGGCCGGGCTGGCGCCTGCCCGCCCGCACGGAGACATCCGTCTAAGAACTGCACTCGCGGCCCCGGTGATCTGATCGCCGGGGCCGCGCTCGTCTCAGGCACCTCCCGTCCACTGCCGGGGTCGGGAGCGGCCCACACCTCTGCGGCTACAGGTCCGGCCGAACGGTCCGGCCGAGGTCCCACGGCTCGGCCCACTCCAGTTCGTCGAACATCCGCGACAGCACGATCGCCGTGAACCCCCAGATCAGCCGGCCGCCGACGGTGAAGGCCGGCGAACGGTACGCTGCTCCCCCGACGGTGTGAGCCGTGCTCACCCGGTTGGCGGGGTCGAGCAGGTCTGCGACGGGCACCCGGAAGACGTCGACCGTCTCCAGGTGATCGACGGCTGCCACCTCCGACTCGCGCGTCCACCAGGCCGGCACCGGGGTCACGAGGTGGTTGCTCACCGGCACGGGCAGTGCCGGAAGGGTGCCGAGCGGCTCGAGGCCCTCCGGGTCGAGGCCGGTCTCCTCGACGGCCTCCCGCAGCGCTGCCGCAATCGGGCCGGTGTCGGATGCTTCGAGCCGGCCACCTGGGAAGGCGATCTGCCCCGGGTGACTCCCGAGCGTTGCGGCCCGGCGTAGCAGGAGCACGTCAAGGTCCCGTGGGACTTGCGCTCGCTCGCGTCCCGCGACCGGCGGCTGGGCGGGCGAGGAGTCGAGCACCCCGAAGAGGACCAGCACCGCAGCGCGCCTGGCCCGCGTCGAATCCGGCAGCGAACGAGCCACGCCGGTGTGCCAGTCCAGTCCCCGCTCGCACAGCGCCGCGAGCTGTGCCCGGGGATCATCCAACACGTCGAACATGACCCCAGCCTACGGAGTCACGACGAAAGTCCTCACGGGTCACACAACGGATGCCTCCGCCACAATCCGCTGAACAATATGCCATATCTCCTGCTAAATTGTTGTGCATCGCGATCGCTGGGGGGCCGCATGTCATCCGATTCCGTCTTTGTCTGGATCTGCGTCGCTGCAGGCTGGCTGATGATCCTGGGCTCGCTGCTCTTCGCGCAGACCCGGAAGGCTCAAGACCGGCGCTTTCTGCAGTTCTGGCAGAACACCGGTTTGCCGATGGGTACTGAGCGGATGGCCCTGACCGTTCGCCGCCGGATTCGCATCTCCGGGACCGGAGTCCTCGTCGGTTCCCTGGCCGGCCTGCTCGCGGCGACCGTGATCCTCCTGCTGCGACCCGAGCTCGTGTCGCCCCCGTTCGTCTGGCTGATCGCCCTCCCTGCGACCCTGATCGGCGCGTCCACATTCGACTTGGGGCTGACCCTCCGAGAATCGCGGATCCTGCCCCTGACCGACGACCCCCGACCGGCTCGGTCGCCCGCGGTCGTTCTCGTCGACTACGTGAGCCCCGGGCGGTTGCGCGCGGCTCCCCTTCTGGTGATCCTCGCCGCCGTGTTGGCGGGCGGGGCACTGTGGCTGGGGCTCGTCGGCATGCTCACTCCCGACGTGTTCCTGCAGAGCGCCGCGCTTCCGGTTCTCGCCGTAGCGGGCGTCAACCTCATCGTCGGCAGGTTCGCATCACGGCGGATCCTCCGCCAGGCCCAGTCGGCGGGTACCGACCTCGAGCAGGCCTGGGACGACGCCTTCCGCGCCGAGACCTTGCGCAGCGCGAGCATGTTTCAGACCATGATCGCGTGGCTGGCCGTTGGAGCCGTCGGCCTGGGAATCCTCAACGGCTGGGACGCGGTGACGGGAACGACCTGGAGCACCGGACTCGGGTCCCAGCTCTTCACCTGGGGCTATCTTGCGACGATCATCTGGTTCAGTCACGGGAGCGCAACCGGGTACTCCCGGAGGCACCTTTGGTCGAATCTCGCCCCGACAGGACCCAGTACAGACCACGCGGCCTGACCTTCCCTGCCCAGACGGGTCGGCTACACTCGCGGCATGCCGGTCAGAACCGTAGCCCACTCCGCCCGCGACCTCATCGGCCGCAACCGCACCGTCGACCGCGTCTACCGCACCTCCGTCGGTGTCATCGGCGGGGGAACCGTCGTGCTGGGTATCGTGCTCATCCCTCTCCCCGGGCCCGGCGCGTTGATCAGCCTCGGCGGCCTCGCGCTGCTCGGCACCGAGTTCGACGGTGCGAAGAAGGTCAGCCGCCGGGCAAACGACCTCGCCAGGCGGGGTGCCGCCAAGGTCTCCCAGCTTCGTCAGGACCGCAGGGACGCCCGCCAGGACTGACCGGGATCCGCGACGAACGTCAGTCGCGAGCGATCGCGCCCTGCGGGTCAACGGATGCCGCGATCGCCGTGACGCTCCGCTCCAGGAACGACACGATCTCCTCTGAGGGCATCTCGGTGTCGAGCGCGAGGTCGACGAGGATGTCCTCGGCGAATCCGACCCAGGAGCGCAGGGCGAGACGAAGCAACTCCGAGTCCGCGACTCCGAGTTCCAGGAAGACCGTGATCACGCGATCGGCCTGGGCTGCCCGTGCTTCTTCCAGCACCTCGCGCACCTCGGTGTCGCCGCTCGCGACACCGCGGACGAGGGAGAAGAATGTCCCGCGGTACTCGCGGACAAAACCGACGATCCGAGTCAGGGTGTCGCGGAGTCGTTCGAGGGGCGGCAGTTCCGGGGCAGGCTCTGTGGCGTCCAGCATGGCGTCGCGGGCCGTGCGCACCACTTCACGGTGCAGGCCCTTCTTCGAGGTGAAGTAGTGGAACAGCAACCCGCGGGAAACGCCGGCCCGCGCGGAGAGGTAGTCGATGGTGAGGGATTCCAGCGGCTGGTCCGCGAGGGACTTCACTCCGAGCGCGACCAACTGGGCCCGGCGCTCGTCCGGAGTCAGCCGTGTTCGCCGCTCCGTTTCCATGGTTAGAGCATATCCGCGTTCGGCAGCGGGCCGTCCTCGGCACCCCCGAACCGGGCACTCCCACGCGAGTGCCCGGTTAGCAGATCGCGAAAAGCGTTGCCAAACCGTGATGTTTCACAAATCGGGCTATTAGTACACTCGTCAACAGCGCTTATTGGTTGGCGAGTCAATAACGACCTGCCGGACTGTTTGCCCAGATCAAGGAGGATCTATGAAGTTCACCAAGCTCACCGGCACCCACGCCGGACGGATCGTGCTCGCTGCGGTTCCCGTGGCCCTGCTGTCCACCGTCCTCATGGCGGGGGTGGCCAACGGCGCCGTCCCCGTCTCGTTCGCCGTGTCGGGAGGCCAGTTCAAGATCAGCGCTTCCCAGCTCGACGGGACGGGCTTCTCTCAGTACGGAGGCGTCGCCCAGGAAGGCAAGACCGGCACGTACCACCCCGTCGCGATCGCGAACATCGCGACCGCGAGCCTGGCCGACCTGTGCCAGTCCGTGGTCGCCGTGACCCCGCTCGGCAAGGTCGGCCTGCTCATCGGTGCGGGCGGCGGCGGCAAGCCGGCCACCGCGACCGACCTGCAGATCGGCATGACCGACCTCAAGGGCGACGCGACCTTCGGCAACATCCGCATCGGCGTGGACGCCGCCGCGGTGAAGACGGCGGCCAAGGGCACCACGGGCGACTTCGCCCAGGACGCCGACACGATCAAGGTCGCCGGGCTTCAGCAGACTGCATGGAGCACCCAGGCCTCGGTGTTCACCCTGAACGGCATGCACCTGCAGCTGACCAACGGAACTGAGTGCTTCTAATCGAAGCACCCCGTCACCACGGAGGAGACCGGATGAAAACCAGCACGTGGGCCACATTCACTGCCTGGTGCCGTCAGAGACCGTTCGTCGGTGGCATCCTCGTCGTGCTGGCCGGAGTGGAGATGTTCTTCTCCGGCCAGCTCGACGTCGGCACGATCCACGTGCAGGTCGGGATCGAAGGCATGCAGGCGATGATCATCCCGATCATCGTGGTGCTGCTCGGTATCCTCGCGATCGCGATGCCCACGCACCGGATCTTTTACGGGGTGATCACACTGGTGTTCTCGATCTATTCGCTGGTCGGCGTCAACCTCGGCGGATTCTTCATCGGGATGGTCCTGAGCGCGATCGGCGGCATTCTGGTCGTCGCCTGGATGCCGAAGCCGGCCAGGGCGGGAACCGCCGTCGAGCTGTTTGCGAGCCCGGTCGAGGAGCCCGACATCCAGTTGGGTGAGCTCTTCGAAGAACGCTCGCGTCCGCGGCGTGCCCTGTGATGCGCGACCGCGGGCGCACCCGCGATCTGCGACCGCGCG
Organism: Cryobacterium sp. MDB1-18-1; assembly: GCF_004402735.1. Classification (NCBI taxonomy): domain Bacteria; kingdom Bacillati; phylum Actinomycetota; class Actinomycetes; order Micrococcales; family Microbacteriaceae; genus Cryobacterium; species Cryobacterium sp. MDB1-18-1. The sequence continues at coordinate 28,415 of NZ_SOFR01000010.1, forward strand.
TCGTCGGCGTCTGGCTCGTACTGTCGCTGTCGGCGATCGGGGCGGCGGCGATGCCGTCGCCGGGTCAGGCCGTGCCGTGCGATCTGCTCCTCGTGGACTGCGGCGTCCCGACGCCGACGCCGAGCACGACCGCTGACCCAACCGTGGCGGATGCGACCCCCAGCACCGTCCCGACAGCTCCGGTCGATCCGGCTCCCGTCGTTGCCCCGATCCCGGTCCCCACCACCGGTCCGACCGTGGGCGTCACGGCTCCGGGCCCGAACACCCCGGCCGCGGCGGCGGTTGTCGCCGTGGCAGACCCGAATGCACCCGTGTTCGGCAACCCGGCGGCTCAACTCGGCGCATCCTCGATGACCATCACCGGGCTCGCCTCAGTGACGGTCGTGACCGTGTCGCACGCCGACGGTACCGCCGTGCCCGCGCTCCGGATCGTGGCCGATGACATTGTTCTGACGGACGCCGTCATCGACGTGCGGTCGACATCCGGCTCCGGCCTCGTGACGAGCTCCCCGCGGATGGAATTGCACGGCAACGTGCAGGTCTACCTGGACTCGATCACCACGACCCTGCCCGACGGAACCAGCGTCAGCTTCGGAGCGGCCACTCCCCCGCCGGGCGGGCTACCGTCGACACTCGGCTCCGTGACACTCGGGCTCGTCGGGACCCTTGCGGATTCCATCGGCTACAGCCAGGTGCACCAGAGCGTGAGCTGACCGCATGGCAGGACGCGGGGCCGGTCGCTTCAGGCGACCGGCCCCGCGCTGGCGAATCAGGCGCTCTCCCGGTGGTGCTTACGACGGCAGCGGGGATTCGTAGGCGCGCAACCACCGGGTCAGGATCGCCTCGAGCCGGTCACGATCGTCGTCGGAGAGCTGGTCGACCAGGCGTCGCTCATTGTCCATGTGGTCTGCGAACGCGGCATCGATGACGTCGAGGCCGCGGGGGGTGAGCGCGACGACCCGGCGCCGACCGTCTCCGGCGACGTGCCTGCGCACGATCAGTCCGGCCGCCGCCAGCCGGTCGAGTCGCTTGGTCATCGCGCCCGTCGTCACCATCGTATGGTCGGCGAGTTCACGAGGCGCTCGTTCGTAGGGACTGCCGGCGCGACGCAAGGCAGCGAGCACATCGAATTCCCCCTCCCCGAGATCGTGGGCGCGATAGACACTCGCGAGCTCACCGGTGAGGTGGGCGGCGAGCCGGTGCAGACGCCCGATGACGGCTTGCGGGGCGACGTCGAGATCCGGGCGTTCACGTCGCCATTCAGCCTGGATGCGTGCGACCCGATCCGATGCGTCTTCCGTCATACTGCCACTATACCTTCCATGGAAGTTATAGTAGCTTCCATGGAAACTAAATGGCGCTGGCTGCTCGTCACCGCGATCGCCCCGATCGCCTGGGGATCGAACTACTTCGTCACCCGGCAGTTCCTGCCCCTCGACTATCCGCTATGGGGCAGCACGCTGCGCGCCCTGCCTGCGGGCCTCCTCCTGCTGGCGCTGGCGCGGTCCGTTCCCCGCGGCGCCTGGTGGTGGAAGTCCCTGGTACTCGGGGCTCTGAATGTCGGAGCGTTCTTCGTCCTCATCTACATTGCCTCCCACCTCTTGCCCTCGAGCGTGGCGGCCACGATCATGGCCAGCTCGGCCGGGGTCCTCCTGCTCCTGGCCTGGCCGATTCTGTCCGAACACCCGACCTGGACGGCCGCGCTCGGCGCGGGTGCCGGATTCGCCGGCGTGTGCGTCCTGCTCCTCGACGGCGGCAGCGCAGTGAATCCCGTGGGGGTACTCGCCTCGGTGGCCGCCATGCTGACGTCGTCGGTCGGCTACATCCTGGCCAGGAAATGGGCGGCCCGGGAGTCCACCATCGCGATGACCTCCTGGCAGCTGGTCGCCGGCGGACTCCTGCTCCTGCCGTTCGCCGCGTTCGTTGAAGGCCCGCCGCCCGCCCTCGACGGTCCGGCCCTGGCCGGCTTCGCGTACGTCACGGTGATCGCAACAGCCGTCGCGTTCGTCGCCTGGTTCTCGGGTCTCCGGCACCTGCCGGCGGCGACGGTCGGGTTGGTCGGCCTCCTCAATCCCGTCACCGGGGTGCTCCTCGGCACGCTTGTCGCCGCCGAGCCCTTCGGCGCGCGCCAGCTGATCGGTGCGGGTCTCGTTGTCGCGGGCGTCCTGATCGGCCAACGCCGGCGACGGGTGCCGACCGGACCCTCGCGCTCTGGGCGCATGCGCTGTGGCTCCTGCTCCCGTTGGCGGCCTGGGTCGCCCTGATCGCCATGCCCGTGCGCAGCATGATGGCCGGGGGCTGGCCGGACGGGTTGCGCGGAGACCAGTCGACCGCGGTCTGGCTCTTCCTCGGCAGTTACGGCGTGATCGCGGGCGGCCTCCTTGCGACCATGCTCGCCTCCCTGATCAAGAAGTCGTTCTACCTGGCCTGGGTGTGGGTCCATCCCGAGGCGGCCTCCGGCGGTTCAGCGCAGGGATTCTGGCGGTGGATGACATACCGCTGGCGCTTCGACCTCTGGTTCGCCGGCCTCGGCGGCCTGGGCGGCGGTTTCCTCGGGGCATGCTGGATCGCCCTCGCCTTCGAGGAGCAGCCATTCTTCCAGGCCACTGTCCTCAGTGGAGCGGTCCTCTTCCTCGTCGGGGTCGCGCTGAGCCTCAACTACCGGCACGCCGACGAACCGCTCGGCGCCGGGGAATCCCAGAGCTGAGCCTCGGCTCGGCCGGCAGTCAGTACGCCTCGGGATCCTGCGGCGCGGCATCCGCCCGCAGGGTGCTGACGGTGTCGGCCGGATCGCGCTGGCGCCGGCTGGCGAACAAGAACGGGATGCCGATCAGCTCAATAAGGCCTCCGATCACGAGCGACGTTCCGTAGCCCCAGAGGTCGGCGGCGCGGCCGAGTGCCGGCTGGACGAAGACCCCGCCGAGGCTGCCGAACAGTGAGTCGAACGACAGCACCGTCGCGCGCTGCTTCGACGGGATCATGTCATTGAGGTACGCCTGCCGCACCGGGCCGGCGACGGCGAAGACGAACCCCCAGAGCACCAGCAGCACGATCGCGAGCCAGAAGAGGCTGGTGAGCCCGAGAGCGATGAGCACGACGATGCTCGTGACGGATGCCCCGATCACCGTGGTCGTCCGCCGGTGGAATACTCCCCGGATACGCGGGGCCAGCACCCCGCCCGCGACCTGCGCGAGCGAGAGCACGGCCGCGGCGAGACCGGCGATCGAGTACGCGGACGGGTCGCCGGAGAGCACCAGCAGGTAGGGCTGCAGGGCGTAGAACGCATAGACCCCGACCCCGGAGGCGAAGGGCGCGGACAGGATCACCCACCGGACGGAGCGCCTCTGGAGGCCGTGCTCGATCGACTCGGCGAGAACGGTCCTGGTCGCCTTCAGCGGTCCCTGGGATCGATCCGGAGTGAATCCGAGGTCCTTCATCACGACCGCCGCGAACACGAGCATCACGACGAGCACCCCGGCGCGCAGCAGGAAAGGAACGCCGAGATTGGTCGCCTGGGCGATCACGCCGCCGAGGACCGACCCGGCGAACATCGCAATGCCGGTCACGACGAGTCCCCTGCCGAAGACCGCCTCGAGGCCGTCGGTGTACCCGCTGAAGGTCAGAGCATCGACGAGCCAGGCATCCACAGCACCGGAGAAGAACGTGAAGCCGAGCCCGAGCAGCACGGACACGAGCGCCCACCATCCGAAGGGCGCGTGCCAGAGCCACAGCAACCAGTACAGCGCGGTGGTGACCGAGAGCGTGATCGTGCCCAGCAGGTAGGACGCCTTCCGCCCGACCGTGTCCGCGACGACCCCGGTCGGGATCTCGAAGAGCACCATCCCGGCGGTGAAGAATGCGTTCGCGGCGAAGGCCTCGAAGTTCGACAGTCCGGCGTCGAGCAGGAACAGCGTGTTGATGCCCCAGATGAAGGACGCGGCCAGGGTGTTGCCGAGCAGGAGGATCAGGTAGATCCTCTGCACGCGCCGCGCCGCGGGGTTCATGGTCGACCTGGTTCCTCCGAGTTCTGCCTCAGGGTTCTGCCTCAGGGCTCTGCCTCAGGGCTCTGCCTCAGGGGCGTCCGGCCCCTGCCCGATGCTCAGCCACGCGTCCGGTCCCGCGCGCTGGGCGCGAGCGGCGCCGTCCTCGGTTGCTGCGCGGGCGTTCTTCAGTTCCTCAAGCTGGCGTTCGACGGATGCCTGACGCACTCCCGCGGACAGCTGCCGGTCGAGGTCCGCGTCCGCGGGCGCCGTGAGATCGTTCAGGACGCCCCGGGCGAGCAGTTCATCGGTCGCGGCAGCACGCGCCTGCATCTGCGCAACCCGGTCCCTGGCCCGATCGAGGTTGGCGCCGACATCACCCAGATTGGAACCGATGCCGGCCGCCGCCTCATTCGCCCGCGCCTGGGCCTCGGAAGCTGCATAGGTGGCCTTGAGAGTCTCCTTCTCGGTCCGGAACGCGGTGACCCGTTCGGCGAGTCGCCGCTCGTTGTCCTGCAACTGCCCCTGCTGCCGTTCGAGCGAGGCGTATTGCTCACGAATGGCACCGACCTGGGTCTCGAGGTAGGAACGGCGTTCGAGAGCGGTCCGGGCGAGATCCTCGCGTCCCTGGTCCAGGGCTTCCTGGGCCTGGTCGGCCAACCGCTGGTACCGGGCTCCCATCTCCTGCCCCTGCAGCTCGATCCGCTTCTTCGCCGTCGTCACCTCGGCGAGTCCCTGCCGCACCTGCTGGAGCATCTTCAGCTGCTGTTCATAGCTGTCGTCGAGGGCCTCTCCTGGGTCTTCCAGCCGGTCGAGGGCGCGTGACGTCTTGCTCCGGAAGATGATGCGCAGCCGTGACGTGGCGCTCATGATTCGCTCCCTCTCGTGGTGTCGCGGTGATCGTGCAGGTTGAGTGCGTGCAGTTCCTGGACTCCGGCTTCCAGGGCCGAGACCTCGCGGTCGACCTCCGAACGCAGCGCCAGCAGGACATCATCGGTGAGGTCCCCGCGGCCGCCTGCAACGGTCGCCCGCAGCCGACGAACGAGTCCGGCGACGTCGTCCACCCGTCGTCTGGCCATCGGAAGTTCCTCTGCGAGGACGACGGCATCGGTCTCACTCGTCAACAGCACCAGTTGCGCGTCGAGGGCAGCGCCTTCATCCTGGATCCGGTGAAACAGGCGGGGAAGCTCGCCCCGCGGCCCGTCACTGCCCAGCGCGAGATCCACTGCGGCCTGACCGCTTCCCAGAGTCTCTCTCAGTCGGATGCGCAGTCCCAGGACCTCGCGCTGCGGTCCCCGGCTCAGGGCGGCCCGGGTGCGAAGCGCCGCACCGGCCACGGCACGGCTGCGACGAATGCGTTTGTACAGCATCCGCGCCACCACGATCGTCGCGCCTGCGGAGACGACGATAATCGCTGCCAATGCCAGAATCACCGCGGCCACTGCTGTCATGCCGGCCACCCTGCCCTTCATGTCCATCCCACGAGCGAGACCCCGTGCGTCACCGAACAAAATACGCTCGCGTCCGCCGAATTGTCTGTAGGCGGTGCGAATTCTGCCGATTCTGGTCCCGCCGGGCTTGGACCCCAAACGGGGGGCACGATGTGCGAGGATAGGTCTGGGACGATCAGCTCGGACGTAGGCCCGAGGCGCAGAATTGGAATCCCATCGACGAGTGGGGCGCCTCGATCGCCCTGCACGATCTGCCGGCCCTGTCGGCCCTGCGCCCGGGCGCGCCGGTAGCAGAAACCCTGATCGGATTGTTCGTTCCCGGCGATGACACCGACCCGGCTCGTCTGGCCTGGCTCAGGATCTCGGGGATTCCGGCCGTCGACGAGGCTGGTGCGACCGTGGGCGCCTTCGCTCTCCTGGACGTCCGCGAGGACCGACCGGAGGACCCTGCAGGCATCGTTGGCCGGCCTGGGCGACCCGTACGTCCTCGTCCACGCGGTGCGCAACATCCACGGGACCATCATCGACTTCGTGGTGGACGAGGCCAACCCCGCGGCCTGTGCATTCCACCGGATGCCGCAGGGGCAGTTCATCGGCGGCTCGCTGCTCAATCCCATGCCGGCGGCGATCTCCGGGGCGCTCGGCGACCTCTGCGCGGAGGTCCTCGAGCAGGGTGTCCCCTGTCATCGCGACGGTTTCCGGGCCGCCTCACCTCACGGCGACCGGCCGGACCGGTGGTACGACTTCCACGCCGCTCCTGTCGGTGACCGCGTGTCCGTGATCTGGCGGGATGTGACCGGGCAGCACCTCGCCCTCCAGGCCCTGCAGGATTCGGAGCAGCCCTACCGGCTGCTCGCCGAAAACGCCTCCGACGTCGTACTCATGGTCGACTCCGCCGACCGGTATGTCTGGGCGTCGCCCTCCCTCGAAGAGGCGCTGGGCTGGAAGCACGATGACCTGCTGAATCGGATGTCCGCCGAATTCGTGCACCCCGACGACCTGCCGGGCGTGCTGGCGGCCCGCACCAACCAGAACGAGGGCGTGCGGCGCCATCGTCCGTTCCGGGTTCGGCGCAGTGACGGCACCTATCGCTGGGTGTCGACCATCACGCGCGACCTTCACGACGCGGCAGGCCAGACCACCGGCCGGGTGATTTCCCTGCGCGACGTGCACGAGGAGACCGTCGCGCGGCAGTCCCTCGAGAAGTCGGAGGAGCTGTTCCGGGCCGTGCTGACGTCATCGACGACGGGAATGATCCTCTGTGACCTCACCGGACGCATCCAGGTCGTCAACGAGGTTTTGTGCACCATGCTCCTCCGCGACGAGGCCTGGCTTCTCGCCAGGCGCACCGACGAGCTGGTGCACCCCGACGACAGGGCGACCGTGATCCAGGCCAGGGCCTTGACGATCGCCACCGCCGCCAGGGCTCCTTTCCGCGAATTGCGGATGGTCAGGGCCGACGGGGCCATTTTCTGGGCCCGCCGGACCGCGTCGGTGATCCGGACCAGTGCGGGCGCACCGGAACGTTTGGTCGTGCAGCTCGAAGATGTCACGGCCGAGCACGAGTCCCGCGAGGAGCTGCTGTTCCAGGCACACAACGACCGGCTGACCGGGATGCACAACCGGGACTGGATCCTCCGCGTTCTCGAGCAGGACCTCGAGGATTCCCGGAATTCCGGGCTCGCCGTCGGCGTGCTGTTCATCGACCTCGACAACTTCAAGCTCGTCAACGACTCGCTCGGCCATGTCGCCGGTGACGAGGTGCTCGCCGTGATCGCAGACCGGATCGCGTCCGCGATGCTCCCCCACGACCGGGTCGGACGCTTCGGCGGTGATGAATTCGTCGTCGTCGTTCCGAATGCATCCGAGCCCGCGGATGTCGAACGTGTCGCGGTGAACATCACGGCTGCTCTCAGCACCGAGCTCTCGATCCACGGACACCGGATCATCCCGACGGTGTCGATGGGAATCGCCCTCTCCACGGACGGTTCCACCGCCGCCAGTCTTCTTCGGGACACCGACTCCGCTCTCTTCCGGGCCAAGAAGTCGGGCAGGGCACGGTGGCAGTTCTTCGACGACACGATGCACTCCCAGGCGATGGAGCGGCTCACCATCGAGGACGAAATCCGCATTTCGCTGCGGAAGGGCGATTTCGTCGTCTACTACCAGCCGATCGTCGCCCTCCTCGATCGCTCCACCGTCGGCTATGAGGCACTCGTCCGCTGGCAGCACCCCGGGCGGGGACTCCTTGCGCCGGCCGAGTTCCTCCCGATCGCCGAGGAATCCCGGCTCATCCTCGGAATCGATCGCTACGTGCTCGACCAGGTCTGCGCCGTCCTGGCCTCGGATCCCAACGGTGCGACAACGATCAGCGTCAACGTGTCCGCCGTCGACTTGGCCCACGAGTCCTGGGCCGAGACCTTCCGGTCGGCCCTCCGGACCCACGGCGTCGACCCGTCCCGACTCATCGTCGAGGTCACCGAAACGGCCGTGCTGTCACTGCGGCCATCCACCACAGGAAGCCTCGATGCGGTCCGCGATCTCGGCGTCGGCCTGCACGTCGACGATTTCGGCACCGGGTTCTCCTCCATCTCGCTGTTGCGCGACCTCCCGGTCACGGGACTCAAGCTCGACGCGAGCTTCGTCGCGGGCCTCGGTGACGGCAACCGCGGCGCAGATGCCCTGGCGGCAGGCCTCGCGGGGCTCGTCGCGCACCTGGGCCTGACCGGTGTCGCCGAGGGCGTCGAGACCGAGACGCAGGCGCGGACCCTGCTGTCACAGGGCTGGCTGCACGGGCAGGGCTATCTCTTCGGCCGGCCGGCGCCCTGGCCCGGACAGGGCGGGCGAGCCCAATAGCCTGAACGACCCGAACAGGTCTAGCCGATCCTGGATAGCCCGACCAGGACCATGTGAGTGCTGTCGCCGTTCAGGCAGGTCTGAAAGACGAGGTCGTGGCCACGCGGAACGTCGCTGACCATCGCGGTGCCAGCGCTCAGGGAGCCGATCACACCGGTCACCCGGTAGACGCCGGCGTCGATGCCGGCCAGGCGGACCTGCGCCCCGGTCCACCGCGGGAAGAGTTCGCCACCGCAGCCCCAGTGCTCGACGAGCATCGGCGTGCCATACCAGGCTGTCGTGTCCACGAGCCCGGAACACAGGTCGATCTCGGGCTGCCGGCCGGCGATCGTGACGGTGGACGTGAAGTCGTCGCCCATCGACGATCGAGGCTGGACCGGGCCAGCGCCCTGGTCCACGATCGACGGGGAGGAGAGTACATCGACACTGAGCTCGATCCCGGCGTCATGGGAGTTGTCCAGGCCATCCACCGACTCCGCGGGGCCAGGGAGAGTCCCGGCCGCCACGGTCACGACGGAACCCGGTCCTGCCGACGTTGCGCTCAGGTGCTGGCCGGCTCCGAAGACACAGACCGCAGAAACGACCGCCGTCGCGACGCAGAAACCACCGACGATGAGGAGCCGGGCTCGAACCGACTGGCTACTGTCGCGCTGCGCATCTCTCGTGGGGTACTCCGGTCTCGGAAGCCCGGAGCACCGTGAGGGATCCGGTCGGCGTGACGGACCCGCGAAGCCCCAACGCTCATCGATACCAGCTCTCGTTCACCGATCGATCAGGCTTCGTTCACCCGTTGTTCACCTTTTCAACATAGTCCGTTAAGAGTCAGGCAGGCGGCAGCCACGCCCCTGACGAGCAGGCAGGCCACCCGAAGGCTGAATCAGCGGATGAGCCCGGCCTCGCGCGCTGCCGCAACCGCCGCCGTGCGACTCGTCGCACCGAGCTTGGGGAAGATATGGGCGAGATGCGACTTGACGGTGGTCTCACTCAGGTGCAGCCCGCGCGCAATGTCGCCATTGCTGTGCCCGGCCGCCACGAGGGTCAGGACCTCGAGTTCGCGAATGCTCAGCGCCGACTGCGCGTCGCGCACCCGGGCGAGCAGCCGGGTGGCCACGGCCGGTGCCAGTGCCGACTGCCCGGAGGCGGCGGCGATCACGGCAGTGATGAGATCGTCCGGCGGGGTGTCCTTCAGCAGGTATCCGGCGGCGCCGCTTTCGATCGCGGTGACGATGTCGCTTTCGGCGTCATAGTTCGTGAGGATCAGCACGGCGGGCGCGTTGTCGAGCGCGCGGATGCGCTGCGTCGCCGCGGCGCCCTCGAACTGGCCCTGGAACTGCAGGTCCATCAGCACGACGTCAGGGCCCAGCCGCACGGTTTCGGCGAGCGCTTCGGCGGTCGTACCGACCGCGGCGACGACAGTGATCGACGGTTCCGTGTCCAACAGGGCAAGCAGCCCGGTTCGCATGATGGGATGGTCGTCGGCGATCAGCACCCGGATGGTCATCGGGCGAGCTCGAAGCTGGCTACGACGCTGGTCCCGTGCCGGTTCCGGTCGCCATCCGGGCGCGTGCTCTCGACGGTGAGCGTCCCGCCCAGCTCGGTGACCCGCTCCCGCATGGCGTGCAGGCCGAAGGTGTTGCGAGCGGTGGGGACGGCAGCGGGAACGACGGCAGCGGGAACGGCCTGTGGGCCGGACTCGGGGTCGAACCCCACTCCGTCGTCGACCACGTCCAGAATGACCTCCGAATCGAGCCGGCTCAACGTGAGGTCGATGCGGCCGGCCCGGGCATGCTGCACGGCGTTGGCCAGCGACCCCTGCGCAATCCGGAGCAGGGCCGTTTCGAGCCGGGTCGGCAACAGGCCGATGTCCCCGGAGATCGTGACGTTGACCGGTACTCCGCTGGCCGCATCCGTCTCGGCGGCAAGCCGACGGAGCGCCTCGACCAGCGTGGTCTGCCGCAACGCCGGTGGCGAGAGTTCGTCGATGAAAGAACGGGTCTCGCCGAGGGCCTGAGTCGCGGCATCCCTGGCCTGGCCCACGCGCATGCGCACGGCGGCACTCGAATCGGCGGAGCGCTCGGCAGCGTGCAGCAGCAGGACGATGCTGGAGAGGCTCTGGGACACCGTGTCATGGATCTCGCGCGCCAGCCGGCCGCGTTCGTCGAGCACTCCCGCGGCCCGCTCGGCCGCCGCGAGCTGGGTTCGGGTGTCCTGCAGCTCGGCGATCAGAAGGTCCCGCTCCCGGGCTTCCCTGGTGAGCGACCGGTACGCGAGCCCGATGACGACGGCGACCACGGCACCGATCACGGGACCGATCACGCCGCCCACGCTGAATCCGCGATGCACGCCGAATGCGACGATCGCGATCCCGGTCGCGAGGGCGATTGCTGCGGGGCCCGTCCAGCCGGGAAGCAGGTGCAGGTAGATGAAGAAGAGCGGGAAGAGCAGGTAGATGGCCTCTGGGCTGAAAACCGTGAGGACAACCCACTCGAGGCTCAGCGCGGCCGTCCAGGCCAGTGCCCACCCGGGCAGGGAACGGCTCGGGAGGTTGTATGCGACGAGTGTGCCGGTGGCATAGGTTCCGAGCAGCACGGCGGAAAGGCAGATGATGACTCCCGCGGCGGGCATCCCCGCCTGCCCGGCCATCGCGACCACGAGCACGACGAGGCCGAGCACCAACAGGTGCAGGCTCACGCGCAGACCCAGGAAGACGGAGTCGAGTCCGGAGCCGTGCGCGGTCATGGCGTTGCTTCTCTCACTCGGCGATCACCAGTCCACCGTACGGGGAATAGGCCGGGACGGCATCCTTCGAAAGGTGTAGCGGATGCTCCGCCCTTCGTCCCGGAATGACCGTTCGGGTGCACGATGACCGGGCGTTCGGTTCTCGGCAGAGTGGTCAGTGGCGGGCACGGGCTCGCCATCTGCAGCCGGTCCAGTGACGGGACCGGCGTGAAAAGGAGTCCTCTGTGTACGTAGCGTGGCGCGATCTGAGATTCGCCAGGGGGCGATTCGTCCTCATCGGAACCGTGGTGACCCTGATCACCCTGCTGGTCGGATTCCTGTCCGGCCTGACCGGCGGCCTGGCCGACCAGAACATCTCCGCGATCACCGGCCTCGGCGCCGATCGGATCGTCTTCTCTGCCCCGGTCGCGGACTCCGAACGCAGCTTCGCCGATTCCGCTGTGACCGAAGCGGATGCGATCCGGTGGCGAGACCAGGCCGGGGTCCGGGACGTGCACCCCCTGGGCATCAGCCAGCAGAGGGTATCGGCCGGCGACAACCAGGTCGCCGTCGCGCTGTTCGGCAGCGCCTCCGGGTTCGGTTCCGGCAGCGCTCCCGCGAGCGGGCACCTGACCCTGCCGCGGACGGCCGCTGCGAAACTCGGCATCGGGGCAGGCGATTCGGTCACCATCCTGGGTTCAACATTCGTCGTCGACCGGGTCACCGACGACACCTGGTACTCGCACACGCCGGTAAGCTGGCTGGCCCTGACCGACTGGCAGAAGCTCGCCGCCACGACCGGCAGCCCCGGCGCATACGCGACCGTCCTGGCCGTGACCGCCTCGGGAACCGACTGGTCCGCCGCGGACACGGCGACCGGCACGTCCTCGGCCGGCGTCCTGCAATCGCTGACGGCCCTGTCGGCATTCCGCTCCGAAATCGGCTCGCTGCTCCTGATGGTGGCCATGCTCTTCGGCATCTCCGCCCTCGTGGTCGGCGCGTTCTTCACCGTCTGGAGCATGCAACGCCAACCGGACGTCGCCGTCCTCAAGGCGCTCGGTGCGTCCAACCGGATGCTCGTCGGCGACGCTCTCGGCCAGGCCGCCCTCGTCCTCATCGTGGGCGTCGGGCTCGGCATCGCGCTCACCGCCCTGCTCGGCGCACTGGCCGGCACCGCGTTGCCGTTTGTGATCAGTCCCCTGACGACCCTCCTTCCCGGTGCGGCGATGATCGCGCTGGGTCTCGCCGGCGCGGCCTTCGCGCTCCGTTCCGTCACCACCGCCGACCCCCTCACCGCCCTCGGGAGCAACCGATGATCCGCCTTGACCACATCACCCTCAGCTTCCCGGACGGCGACCGGCGGATCACCGCCGTCGACGACGTCAGCCTCACGGTCGATCGCGGTTCCGTGGTCGGGATCACCGGCCCATCCGGATCGGGAAAGTCGAGCCTGCTCGCCGTGGCATCGACCCTGATCAGCCCGGATGCAGGAACCCTGCACGTCGATGACGTGGACGCGACCGCCCTCTCCCTCGCCGAACGGGCGGAGCTGCGGAGGGACAGCATCGGCATCGTCTTCCAGCAATCGAACCTGATCCCGTCGTTGACCGCAGAGGAGCAGCTTGTTGTGATGGGGGAACTCGACGGACCCCGCCGGGGTCGCAGTGCCCGCAACGCCGCACGGGCGCGGGCCAGGGAGCTCCTGGATGCCGTCGGCCTCGCCGATCACGCCGCCAAGCATCCGGCGCAACTCTCGGGAGGGCAACGCCAGCGGGTCAATATCGCCAGGGCACTGATGAATGAGCCGAGCGCACTGGTGGTCGACGAGCCCACGAGTGCGCTGGACCAGGAACGCGGTTCGAGCATCCTGGCCCTGATTCTGCGGCTGACAGCGGAGTTCGACACCGCCACGATCCTCGTCACCCACGACCAGCGCCTGCTCCCGCTGATGACCTCGGTGCATTCGATGGTCGACGGCGCACTCACAACACGGTGAACGCCCGGTATCGCTACCAGGTCGCGTCCCCCCGGATGACCACATCCGAACCCCCGTCGATGAAAATCACCTGACCGCACAGGTGGGCGTTTTCCTCGCCGGCGAGCCACGCCAGGAGGTAGGCGACCGAGCGCGGTTCGAAGATCCCGTTGAGGGGCATCGGAACCATCGTGGCCATCGCCTCGCGCTGCTGCGGCGTCTTGATCATGTCGGAGGTCATCGGGGTGTCCACGACCCCGGGTGCGATCGCGTTCAGGGGGATCGAGGCGCCGGCCCAGTTGTCCGTCGCAGCGTTCCGGCGGATCCACCGGGCCAGGGCGCGCTTGGTCGTGCCGTAGATCAAGGCTCCCAGCTCCTCGCCGCCCGCTTCGAGCTCGGCGGCGCGGGCCAGGGCATCCGCTTCGTTGCCGGCGAGGAGTGCGGCGAGCAGGATGTCGTCCGGCGGGAAGAGCGAGGCCATCGACGCGACGGCGACGGCGCGCGGGGCGGCCGAGCCGACCAGCAGGGGGCGCAGGTCCTCAAGCGTCGCGATGGTTCCGAAGTAGTTCACGGCCACGGTGGTGGCCGTCGGCGAAGCCAGACCGGCAACGGCGAGCACGGCGTCGATCGCACCGCCGCTCAGGTCGCTCACCTGTTCGACGAGGGACGCGCGCCCTGCAGCGGTGGACAGGTCGACGACCACGTCCGCATCATGGATATCGACGCCGATGACGGTCTCACCGCGCTCCATGAGAAGTTCTTTGGTTGCCTTCCCGATGCCGCTTGCCGAGCCGGTCACAACGGAGGTACGAGGCATGGGAACGACCTTTCGACGGTGAATCGGGCACGGTGTCCACGATGCATGGTGCCCCCACGACCGGGAGCACACAAGGGCGCCGGGCAGGGCGCCGGAACGGGGTGCACGGGGCCGGCCCGCTGTCGACGGTCACCGCACCCCGCGCCGTCCCCGATAATGGAAAGGGTGACTCACCTCCAGGAACCCGCCGATATCCGCCTGATCGTCTCGGACATGGACGGCACTCTCCTCAATGATTCCGGCCGGGTGCCCGACGGCTTCTGGCCCGTGCTCGAGGCGCTGCTCCGCGCCGGAGTGATGTTCTCCCCTGCCAGTGGACGCCAGTACCAGACCCTGCGGGAAACCTTCGGTGAGCGCGAGGGCCTGGTGTTCATCGCCGAGAACGGCACGAACGTCGTTCGCGACGGCACGAGCATCGCACTGGAACCCGTAGTCTTGTCCGTCATCCCCGCCATCGTCGAGTGGGTGCGCACCGCGGCCGCCACGGGCTCCGACGTGGGCATCGTCGTGTGCGGGGTGCGAACGGCGTATATCGAGCGCACCGACGCCGAGTACTTCGCCAGGGTCAAGCCGTACTACGAGGCCCTGGCGATCGTGGACGATGTCCTCGCCGCGTCCTCCGACGACGAGGTGGTGAAACTCGCGATCTACGACTTCGCCTCAGCGGAAGAGCACACCGGGCCGTCCCTGCGCGGCCTCGGACTCGAGGCCGATGTCGTGGTCTCGGGCGAGCACTGGGTCGATGTGATGCGTCCAGGGGTCAACAAGGGGCGGGCGCTGATCCGCCTCCAGCGCGAACTCGGGATCACCCGGGAGCAGACGATGGCGTTCGGCGACTACCTCAACGACGCCGAGATGCTCGACGCCGCCGGAGAGTCCTACGCGATGGCCAATGCGCACCCGAGCATCCGTGCCCGTGCCCGCCACCTCGCTCCGTCGAACGACGATGACGGTGTCGTCACCAGCATCCTCGCCGCTTTTCCCGGCCTGATGCTGGGCGCTCGTTGAGCTGACACGCCCCGTGTCGGCCGGGCCCGATCGGGACCCGGCCGAGGCACGAGTGACTACTTCAGGATGCGGATGAGCTTGCGGTTGGCGAACTCTGCGATCCCGAAGCGTCCCAGTTCCCGGCCGAAGCCGGACCGCTTCACGCCGCCGAAGGGGAGTTCCGGGCTGTCCAGGAGCGACCCGTTGATGAACACCATCCCGGCCTCGATCTGGTCGGCGACCCGCAGTGCCTGCTCCGGGTCGGTCGTGAAGAGGTAGGAACCGAGGCCGTAGGGGATGTCGTTGGCCACCTGCACCGCCTCCGCCTCGTCCTGCACACGGTAGATCGCGGCCACCGGGCCGAAGAATTCTTCCCGGTAGGCGTCGCTCTGCGGGGAGACCCCGGTGATCACCGTCGGCGAGAAGAAGGCGCCGTCCCGCGTTCCCCTGGCAACGACGGTGGCACCCTGGGCCTCCGCCCGCTGGAGCTGTTCCTCGAGATTTTCGGCGGCGCCGAGGGAGGAGAGCGGTCCCAGTGTCGTCTCCGGTGACGTCGGGTCTGCCGGCACGTTGCCGGTGATCTTGGCGGTGAAGCTCTCGGTGAAGGCGTCGAAGAGGCCGTCGATGACGATGAAACGCTTGGCCGCGTTGCAGGACTGCCCGGAGTTGTCCAGGCGGGCCGCGACGGCAGCGTCGACGGCTTCCTCGAGGTCGTCCGCGCTGAGCACGATGAACGGGTCGGATCCGCCCAGTTCGAGCACGACCTTCTTGAGATTGCGGCCGGCGACCTCCGCGACGGCCGCGCCTGCCCCCTCCGACCCGGTCAAGGAGACGCCGTGCACCCGCGGATCGGCGATGATGTCGGAGATCTGGGCGTTGGACGCGTAGAGGTTGCGGTAGGCGCCGGCGGGGAACCCGGCATCCGTGAAGATCTCTTCGATGGCGGCGGCGGATTCCGGGCACTGCGAGGCGTGCTTGAGCAGGATGGTGTTGCCGAGCACCAGGTTCGGGCCGGCGAAACGGGCGACCTGGTAGTAGGGAAAGTTCCACGGCATGATGCCGAGGAGAACGCCGAGGGACGCGCTGCGCATGAACGCGGTGCCCTCGCCGCCCAGCAGTTCGATCGGCTCGTCGGCGAGGAAGGCCTCGCCATGAGTCGCGTAGTAGGAGTAGATGTCGGCGGAGAAGTCGACCTCACCGAGGGCCTGCTCGACGGGCTTGCCCATTTCGCGCACGATGAGCTCGGCCAGGTGCTCGCGACGCTCGGTGTGCAGGTCGGCGACGCGCTGCATGAGTGCCGCCCGCTCCGCGACGGATGTGCGGCGCGAGAACTCCGTGTGGGCGCGGTCCGCCACGCCGATCGCGTCCGAAACCTCGTCGTCGGTTGCCAGCGTGAAACTGGGGCCGCTCGTCCCCGTGGCGGGGTTGGTGACAACGTACTTGTTCATGAATTTCTCCCTGGGTGTCCTCGTTAACGCCGAACGCACTCGCAGCATACCTGTCCGGGCAGGGCTCACGAGGCCGGGCTATCCTGTCATTTTCATTCCGACGATTCTTTGAAGGAGATCCCTCTTGCCGTACTTCAGCACATCCGACGGAACCGAGATCTACTACACCGACCAGGGCGAAGGACAGCCGGTCCTCCTCAGCCACGGCTGGCCGCTCTCGTCCGACGCCTGGCAGGTCGAGGTGAAACTGCTCGCCGACAACGGGTACCGTGCCATCGCACACGACCGCCGCGGGCACGGTCGCTCAGCGAAGACGTATACCGGAAACGACATGGACACGTATGCCCGCGACCTGGCCGAACTCGTCGAGTCGCTCGACCTGAAGAACCTCGCCGTGATCGGTCACTCCACGGGCGGCGGCGAGGTGGTGCGCTATGCGGCGCAGCACGGGGTCGGCCGGGTGACCAAGGTCATCACCGCCGGCGCGGTGCCGCCGCTCATGGTGAAGACGGAAAGCAACCCCGACGGCCTTCCGATCGAGGTGTTCGACGGCATCCGTGCGGGTGTCCTGAGCGATTCGTCCCAGTTCTACATCGAGCTCACCGAAGCGTTCTTCGGGGCCAACCGGCCCGGAAGCGCGGTCTCTGAGGGTGCCAAGCGCGAATTCTGGCGCCAGGGAATGCTGGTGAACCTCGCCGCGGCCTACGACTGCGTCAAGGCGTTCTCGGAGACCGACTTCACCGCAGACCTCACGGCGCTCGAGGTACCGATCTTCATCGCCCACGGAGACGACGACCAGATCGTTCCCATCAAGGACGCAGCACTGAAGTCGATCAAGCTGGTCAAGAACGGCACCCTCAAGGTCTATCCCGGCGCGCCCCACGGCATCTATGGCGACTACCAGGCGGAGCTCGACCAGGACATCCTCGCCTTCCTCGCGACCTAGGCCCCCCACGAACGGTGTGACCGGGCACCGGCCGACGGATAGGCTCGGCTCGTGCCCGTCACCCTGGAACCCCTGTCCCCCAAACGTCTTCCGAAATGGCTGCGACGCAGCGCGGAGGAGTACGCATCCGATCTGATCAGCCTCGGCCGCTCCCCCTCAGATGCTCATCGGCTCGCCGCCCGGAGTCTCGGAAATTCCTTCCCCGGCGGACAACCGGCATCCGGTCAGTACGTGTTCGACGTGCACGACGGCCCTGGCCGCCCGGTCGGCTACCTCTGGATCGGCCGCGCCCAGGGTGAGGACGATTCGGACTGGTGGGTCTGGGATATCTCCATCAACGAGGACGAACGTGGCAAGGGGCTGGGCCGGGAGACCATGCTGCTCGCGGAACAGTTCGCGAAGTCCCACGGCGCCAGGACCCTCGGCCTGAGCGTCTTCGGTTTCAATACGGTGGCGCGGCGGCTCTACGAGACGCTGGACTACGAGACGACGTCGATCAAGATGAAGAAGACCCTCGGCTGAGCCACCCGCTCACTCCGAGGCACCCGTCTCCGGGGCACGAGTCTCCGGGAGCACCGGCAGGGTGCGCACTCCGTCGAAGTAGCGCGGATGCCCGTCGATCGGATCGGTGAAGCTCACCTCGCTCGCCAGGAGCTGCAGCGGCCGGGAGAAGTCGTCGATGGCGACGTCCTGGACCACAGGGTAGAGCGGGTCGTCGATGATCGGGATGCCGAGGCCCAGCATGTGCATCCGCAGCTGGTGGGTGCGTCCCGTGCTCGGCGTCAGCCGGTAGACGGCGGCACTGCCGAGCGAGGTCTCCAGCTCGATCAGCGACTCGGCGTTGACCGGTGCCCCGGGCACGACCTCGGCCTGCCAGTGGCCGCGCCGGGTGAGCAGGTGGTTGCGGACGGTGACGGGGAACTCAAGCCCCGGTCGGGCCGGGGCCAGGGCCCGGTAGGTCTTGTGGACTTCACCGCGCTGGAACATCGACTGGTACGCCCCGCGCCAGCGCCTCTCGGTCGCCAGCACAAGCAGCCCCGATGTCACCCGGTCCAGCCGATGCAGCGGAGAGAGCTCTGGCAGGCCGAGCTCGGCGCGCAGGCGCACCACGACACTCTGCACGACGTGCCGGCCGCGCGGGATCGTGGAGAGGAAGGCCGGCTTGTCGATCACGACGAGCCGCTCGTCGCGGTGGATCACATGAATGGTCCCCGGCACGACCACCTCCGCGGCGAGATCACGATGAAACCAGACGAAGGTGTGCGGCCGGCAGGGGTCGCTGGTAGCGACGGGCGTGCCCGTTTCGTAGGCGAAGCGCTCCGCGACCAGGAACCCGGCCACGTCGACGAACCCGGCCAACCGTTCTGCCAGCCAGGCGCCCATGGTCGGCCACGGCTGCGGCCGGGATGGGTCGCGCTCCGGGGTGCAGACCCAGGCCGCGTCGAGCCCGTGACGTTGCGGAAGGGGCGAACGCGGGGGCATCCACTGATCGTACCCACCCGACGATCACAGGTCAGGGTCGCAAGGTCAGAACAGCGGCCAGGGGACCGCGGGCATCTGGCCGCGCGGGGCGGGGAACCGGCCCGCCGCCCGCAGACGGTCACAGCGGGCGGCCAGGGCCTCGAGCTCGTCCGCGTCGAGCAGTTCCCCGAGGGTGACACCGAGGTCGCCGTCGAGCCCCGCGCGCACCCGGTCGACCCCGTCGAGCTCCTCGGCGCTGAGGGCATCGCCCAGCCAGCCCCACAGCACCGTGCGCAGCTTGTGCTCGACGTGGAACGTCAACCCGTGGTCCACGCCGTGCCGGTGGCCATCCGGCATGGCGAGAATGTGGTTGCCCTTGCGGTCGGCATTGTTGACGACGACGTCGAACACGGCCATCCGGCGCAGCGCGACCGAGTCTTCGTGCACGAGCGTGACCGCCCGGTCCTGCTCGTCGCGGCCGTCGAAGACCCGGCGCCAGCCAGCGCCCGGCCCGACCTCCCAGGGCACCAGGTCGACGGCGTCCTGTTCGGGATCCGCGTCCTGCCACAGCTGCACCATCCCCGGGCCCATCGGACCGTCACGAAGCCAGGTCCGGGGTACGACCTTCCACCCGAAGGCCTCGGAGACCCGGTATGCCGCAACCTCCCGGTTCGCGAGGGTCCCGTCGGGGAAATCCCAGAGCGGATGCTCGCCGGCGACCGGCTTGTAGACCACCGGGACGCCGCCAATGCTGCCGAGGAATGTCGCGTTCGAGGCGGTCGTGATGCGGCCCGTGAGTTCGAGCTCACCGCGTTCAAGCCCGCCGGCCTCGAGCTCGCCGGAGCCCGGCGTCATCAGGGCTCGTCGCGCAGCACGCAGTCGTGCCCGTCCGGGTCGATGGGGTCACCGCAGAGAGGGCAGAGGGGGCGCCCGGCGCCGACGACTTCGTGGGTGCGCTTCGCGAAGGCCCTGGCCGTGCCGACCGGAATCCGCAGCAACAGCATCTGCTCGGGGTCGGCCGTTGCGGCATCGACGACGGCGAGGGGGTCGTCTCCGAGGCCCTCCTCGTCGACCACCACGATCGGGAAGGCCTCGATCACGATCTGCACGGTCGAGGGGTCCCAGCCCAGGGTCATGGTTCCGGTGCGGAAATCCTCCTCGACGGGTTGCTCGAGCGGTTCGTTGTCCACGAGCTCCACAGGTGTCGTGGTGGGGACGCTGAAGGGATTTCCCTCGGTGGACATCAGCTGATCGAGGATCTCGTCGATGCTGTCGGCGAGGAGCGCCGACTGCTGCTTCTCCATGGCGATGCTGACGATCTGGGTTCCGCTGCGCACCTGCAGATAGAACGTGCGCGACCCCGGCCGGCCGACGGTACCGACGACGACCCGGTCCGGCCAGTCGAACTCATGCAGGATTGTAGGCATGGGGATATTTTAGGCTCCGGTTTCCTGCGGCCGCTCAGTGCCGGCCCCACCGCCGACCGGCGCATCGGCCACCGGGCCGACCGCCGCAAGCCAGGACAGGTCACCGGCGTCGGTGTTGATGGCGTGGACACTCGGGCGATGGGGCCCGTAGCGCACGATCGAGACGGATGCCGGTCCGACGTTGATCCGCTGGAACAGGTCCAGGTGCATCCCGAGTGCGTCGGCGAGGACGGACTTGATGATGTCGCCGTGGCTCACCGCGACCCACACCGCACCGGGACCATGCTCGGCTTCGAAGATCGCATCATGGCGCCGGATGGCCGCGACCGACCGCGCCTGCATGGCGGCCATCGATTCGCCGCCGGGAAAGACGACCGCAGAGGGGTGCGCCTGCACCACCGGCCACAAGGGCTCCTGGGCGAGGTCGATCAGGGTGCGGCCCTGCCAGTCGCCGTAGTCGCACTCGGTGATGTCCTCGTCAACGGGAGTCGCGGGAGTGCCGCCCTGCAGGTCGAGGATCAGCCGGGAGGTCTCCCGGCACCGCTGCAGCGGGCTCGAGACCACGCCGACCAGAGGCACGACGGAGAGCCGCTCGCCGGCGCTCGCGGCCTGGATGCGCCCGATCGCGTCGAGTCCGACCCCGAGAGATCGCCCTGCCAGGAGTCCGTCGGCATTCGCGGTGGTGCGGCCGTGCCGCACGAGGATGACTGTGGCCATGCGTACAGCCTAGGGAGTCGGCGGCCCGAGTCGCCGAACCCATCGGGCGCCGATGCGTGCGGAGTGCCCTCCCCGCTGTGATGCGAGGATGAGGTGCCGGCTGGCTCTCGGCCTGTCGCCGACTCTTATCAGCGCAGCCGGGCCAGTGCCGACCGGAACGCGTCGATCGCGTGAGCGTTGAACAGCACGAACGTGACGACATCCACGGCCGTGGAGCTCGCGGCCACCGTCTCGACGGCGATACGCGCCGCGTCGTCCATCGGCCACCCGTAGACGCCGGCGCTCACCGCAGGAAAGGTCACGTGGTGGGCGCCGAGTTCGTCGGCGACCCGCAGCGACTCGACGTAGCAGGAGGCGAGCAGGTCCGATTGGTCGAGGGTCTTCGCCCATATCGGGCCGACGGTGTGGATGACCCACCGGGCGGGGAGGAGCCCCGCCGTAGTCGCGACGGCGGCACCGGTCGGCAGCCCGTCCGGCAGCGTCGTGGCACGCAACCGGCGACATTCCGCAAGGATGCTCGGGCCTCCGGCCCGGTGAATCGCGCCGTCCACTCCCCCGCCCCCGAGCAGCGTGTGATTCGCCGCGTTGACGATCGCGTCCGCGGGCAGCGCCGTGATGTCGCCTCGGACCAGCTCGATGAGTGCCATGATCCGACGTTACCAACCGCGTGCACGGGCGACGCACGAGGCTGATACGGCTGGAGCTAGGCCAACGTCGGCTGCAACAGCCCCTCGAGGCGCTGGTAGCTGGTCTCCATTCCGCCGGTCATGCCCGTAGCAAGCACCGCGTCACGCTGCTCCGCATTGGCGTAGGTGATGACGAGTGAGAGCAGGGTTCCGCCCTCGACTTCCGTGAGGGTCAGCTCGTTGAGCGTTGCCGGGAAGTCCATCCCGATCATCGCCTCGGTCGTGACCGCGCGGTGCGGTTCGACCGACTCGAGGAGCTCACCGGTGAAGCCGAATCGCTCCTCGCCGCCGTCCCGCTGCCACTCGTAGCGGTAGCTGTCACCGACGGCTGCTGCGATCTCACAGACGGGCATCGACCAACCATCCGGTCCCAGGAGCCACCGCTTCATGAGGGCGGCATCGTTGTGGGCCCGCCACACCTGGTCGACGGTGCCGCGGATCACCCGTGCCACCCGCACCTGGGTGTCGCTGAGGATCTGCGCCTCCGCCAGATGGTCGGCGGCGTATGACGCCAGGTCGGCCAGCACCTGGTCGATCTGGGCCATCGCCTGGCGGGTGCCTTCGAGCATTCCCATCTCGATGAGCTGCTGCATCTGGTCGAGGGAGCCGAAGTACGACGTCGTCTTCAGGCGACTGCCGCCGGGCGTCTCCTCGAAAGCGAAGTCCATTCGGGTGGTGGGGAGGTCGGCGTTGGGCACACCCGCCGCATCCGAGAAGCTGTCAAGCACTTCAAACGCGTGGGGAGCATCGGTCGAGGTCCAGTCCCAGCAGCCGTAGTGCGTATCGCCCTCCGGCCCGGTCATCGCATACACGCTGCGTCCCCCGGTCAGAGCGTCGTGCCGGTAGAACGTGGCCGGATAGGTCGGCGGGCCCCAGAACCGTTCGATCTGGCGTGGATCCGTGTACGCATCCCAGAGCCGGCGGAGGGGCACAGGGAAGTCGGCGACGATCGTGATCGTGAGCTGGTCGAGGTCTTTCTCGACGGAGGTGACGGGCATGATGATCCTTTCGGTTAGGTGTCAGGTGTAGCCGGAGAGTCTTCCGCGAGCAGGCTGTCGAGGCGGTCGATGCGCGAACGCCAGAGCTCCTCGAAGTGGTCGAGCAGGCGCTGGGCCTGACGGATGCGATCAAGGTTTCCCCGTACCATCCGCTCACGGCCCCGCGCTGCCTTCGTCACGAGATGGGCCTCCTCCAGCACGGCAATGTGTTTCTGGACGGCCGCGAAGGACATCTCGTAGGAGTCCGCCAACTGCGACACCGAGATGTCGGTGACCAGCGTGCGGCGCACGATATCCCGCCTCGTCGCGTCTGCGAGGGCGCGGAAGAGGCGGTTCACATCCTGTTCAGAAAGCCCTGATACAACCATTTGATTGTACGATACCCAGCCACAACGAATCGCGCAAGCGATCACCGCGCTCGCCTTGACCGGTTTCGGAACGGCTCACTATGGTGTTGACGCGGAGTACCGGATCGATGATGCCTTGGAACGGCTCGTCGCAGGGTGGACTGTTGAACTCGAGCCGCACCGCTTCGCGGCGCCGAGCAGGTGTTCGGCGCGCTTCCCGCGACGGCTACGTCAGCCGCGCGATCGCGAACGCGAAAGGAGCACGCAGAGTGGACGGTGCGTACATCGGGCTCACCTCCTCAGATCGTGTCACGTTCAGGACGATTCCAACGCCGGCCCCGCTATATTCGTGTCATGAAGCGCATCACGTACGCAGGCGGGTCCATTGTCACCGGTGATGCCGTTACAGCGGCCCTACTGGATTTCGCGACGCACCTGGATCCCGGCGCGGGGAGCCTGACCGTGGACATACCCGTTCGTGAGACGAACGGGGCTACGACTACGCACACGTTCCTGTTCGGTCCGGCAAGCCAATTCGAGGTGGCCGATGCCGAGAACTTGCCGACCGGCGACGAAGGCGAGCTTTTTCCCGTTCCGGTCTTTCCGACCAGCAGACCGGTCGCCGTGACCGAGCCGTCCCCCGCCGCCGAAACGGGAGCGGAAGACTTCAATCGGGCAATCCTGGACATCGATGGCGGACTGGGGCAGGGCGCCACGACCTGAAGCAGGAAAAGACCGGGGTTTCTCAATATGCACCGCGACCGCTTCGGCCTATGATCAGAATAATCGTCCCCAAAGCGCTGTTGCCCTCACCTCGGCCCTGTCGTCGATGTATTCCCATTCTCCCGATCAAACGAGGTTTCCCGTGGGTAAATTCATTTACGGAACCCCGGCCATGTCGGTCGAGATTGACGATCGCACCCTGGCTCACCTGAAGGTCGTGATCATCGCGAAGCTGCGCCGCGGCGAGAGCTTCACGTTCTCCTGGGAGAAGTCGCCGGAATCGGGAAGCGGTCGCAGTTCAATCTGGCTCAACCCGGCCGTACCGCTCCAATTCGAATTCGCCGGCAGTCAGGAACCGCACCTGAACCGGGCCTGGTTGGAGCAATTGGTCGGCCTTTCCAACACGCCGGCCGGCCTGCGCATAGTCGCAGAACCGGCTGCGGCCGCTGCTCCTGGTGACGCCGAGTCGAGGCAGTTACATCAGCGACACCCGCACCCTCGCCCGTGACCCGTCCCCTGGCTGAGTAAGACGGTCCAAGCGCTGGGCTGCGTGCTCACCGCGGGGAAGGCTACCCGGCGGGCACCGACTTCGTCGGCCACCCGGAGCGACTCGACGCAACATGACGCGAGCTGCTCCGGGTGGTCGATCGCCCGACTAGCGGGCCGGGTCGGTCACCCGGATCAGCGGTTGCTTCCCCTGACGGCGCGAAGGACCCACCCGATGATCGCGATAATCAGGAGGACAGCACCAACCCAGAGCAGGAACTGGAGGGCTTGAACGAAACCACCCACCACAAGCAAGACAACCGCGATGATGGCGACGATGACAAAGAGATTCATTTTTTGCTCCCTTGACTTGCGAGAAAAACGGAGCTGCCAGGGTCTGGGGCAACCAGCGAAGTGTGTGTGAGTGATGCGGCACACGATGCCATGATCCAGCCTACGCGCGGGCATCGACGGCGGAGGAGCGGCGTCCCACCGTTCGTCCAACCTCCACAGCTCCGCGCACATACCCGTGACGACTCTGAACGGTAGCCAACCACAGTCGATTCAACGAGACTGGGGGTAAGCCCCCGAGAAAAAGGAACCCCCACCATGACTCGCAGCGACATCGGCCCCCACCCGGACTCTTTCGACCTGGAAACCGCCACCACCGAGAACACGAACTATCGAACAGTGGCCTGGAGCGGCAAGTATTTGCAGGTCACCCTGATGTGCATCCCTGCCGGAGAATCCATCGGACTTGAAATGCACCCCGACACCGACCAGTTCCTGCGCCTCGATGCGGGTGCCGGGAGGGCACAGATGGGGCCGGAGAAAGACAACCTCGTTTTCGAGCAGGACGTTTCTGACGGGTGGTGCATCCTCGTCCCCGCGGGCACCTGGCACAACGTCACCAATATCGGTGACGGACCCATGAATCTCTACGTCATCTACGCACCGGTCCACCACGCCGCCGGGAATATCCACAAGACGGCCGCCGACGCCGCGGCCGACGAAGAGGCCGGAACGGACACACCGCCCGCCTGGACACAGCAACCCGCCTCGTCCCGACCCGACGAGGAAGCAAGCTCCTCGTAGCTCTCCTGAGCCCTGAGGCGGCGTCCTTCAGCGCCAGAACTCGGTAAGCCGCTCCACACGGACACGGACACGGCCTTGGTCGAATCCGGCCTGGGCGGCGGACGGACGCAACGAGACGTCCATGGCCCTGGCGCCGAACAGGTATTCGGCGCTGCCCTCGGGGAAGATCGTTTCGACGCGGCTGCCGCCTGCGCGCAGCGCGTCGACCTGGGTTGCAAGATGCAGGCCCCACGCCACCGGCGTCAGTGCCCGGCCGCCGAACGGTGACAGCACCAGCACTCGCTCGTACCCGGCAGCCAGATCGGCATTCTCGGCGTTGGACCGGTAACCGCCGTCGATATATCGGCCGCCGCCGATACCGTAGGCGAAGCCACTGGCACAGCTGGCGGCCACGGCGTCCACCAGATCGACCCCGCTGTGCCGGTCGAACACCACCGGCGCACCGGTATCCGCATTGACCGCGGTGATCTGCACCCTTCGTTCGGGCCAGTCGTGGCTGGGCAGGCGCGAGGCGACGGTGGCGCGCCACCGGGCCTGCACCGCCGGGTCCGATGCCGCAGCCAGGTCGAGCGCAACGGCACCCATTCTGCGGCGCATGTCGGCCGCGTCCTCGGCGGCGGCGATGATGCGGCGCCGACGTTCCAGGTGATCGGTCACCGGACCACCCTGAGCGCGATGGCCGTCCGAACCGGCCGGGGCGGTGCGCTGCGCAGACACGGGCACGGGCACGGCGATCAGGGTGGGCGCCAGGAGGTCAGTGGGGTTCGCGCCCGTGAACTGAGCCGCAGCTGTCGCTCCGGCCGAGGTCCCGATGATGAGATCGGCGTCGGTCACATCGAGACCGGCCTCGTACAGGCCGGCGATGACCCCGATCAGCCATGCGTTACCCGTCGATCCGCCGCCACCGAGGACCAGGGCCGTGCGGGAAGGGTGCCGGGAGGCGTCGCGTGAGATCGGCTCCGCATTGTGCAAACGGTGTTGATTCATAGTCGTAGCTTTCTGAGAGTGCGCGAAGCGCTCCCCGCGACGGCTACGTCAGTCGCGCGATCGTGAACTCGAAAGGAGCGCCCAGAGTGGACAGTGTGTGCATCGGGCTCACCTCCTCAGATCGTGTCACGTTCAGGGGAACTCTACCGGTTCGGGGTCGGCGAGCCAACCGATGAGCCTCCTGGGAGATCATGCGGCGCCGGTCCTGTCACATCGGGCCCGCCGCATGCGCCTGAGAACCCGATGCTCAGCGTCGAACGCTGTATCGGTGCTCGGGGCGACCGGTCGAACCGTAACGAAGGGTCACGTCGACGTCACCGCGGGTTGCCAGGGCGGCAAGGTGCCGCTGCGCCGTCGCGCGGGACAGACCGGCACGGCCGGCTATCAGACTTGCGGACGATTCCCCGTCCTGGAGCAGTTCGATGAGCAACTTCTCGGTCGTGGACCGCGACACCGACGCGACTCCACCATCCCGCCCGTGCAGCACCCGCTGGGCCCTGTCGATGGAATCCTGGTCGAGTTGGCGGTCCTCTGCGACCAGGGTGCGGAACCGGCGATATGCCCCCAGCCGTTCGCTCAACCGCGCGGGTTCGAACGGTTTGATGAGGTAGTCCAGCGCGCCGGCGCGGAGGGCACGGCGCACGGTGGCGCCATCCGACGCCGCACTGATCATGAACGCGTCCACGTCGATCTCCGCAATGAAGGCGATCCCGTCGCCGTCGGGAAGGTAGACGTCGCAGATGACGAGGTCGGGAGACAAATCCCGCACCGCCGCGCGCGCGGCCCGCACTCCCCGAACCGGCTCAAAAGCGGTGTAGCCGGTACACGCATCGACGATATCGCGATGAAGGCCGCCGACGTGGAAGTCGTCGTCGACGACGAGGACGGAAATCGGATCGGTCATTGTTCTTCTCCTTGTAGTGGGCGTGCCTGCTCCCCCATAACCCCGGGCAGCCGGGCGCAGAACACGGCACCGTGTCCTTCCCGGCCTCCGGCGTCGACCAGCCACACCTCTCCGCCGAGGCGCGCCGAGATCTCGCGCACGAGCGGAAGGCCGATGCCCCGCCCATGCACCGCGTCCGGGTCCAGATCCGTGCTCCGCACATCACTGAACACGCGTGCCCCGTTGGGCACGCCCTGCCCGGAGTCGGCCACGGTCATGACGAGCGTGTCACCGTCGTCGAGCAGCTCCACCTCCACCCAACCCGGCTGCTGACCGCACACGGCCGCACTCACCGCGTTCTCAATGAGGTTGGCGAGCACGGTGGCCACATCCTCGGGCGCAGAGACGACCCCGCGCACCAGTGAGTCCAGACCCACCGACAGGCGGACTCCACGCTCACCGGCCTGAGCGGCCTTGGCTTCCACCAGCGACACCAGGAAGGGCTCGGTCAGGTGCTCGCCGGCGAACGGACCGCCGGGGGTGCGTGACGCCTGCAGCACGTCGTCGAGGTAGCCCCGAGCGTCGGACACGCGGCCCGCATCCATCAGACCGGCCGTCACGTGCAGGCGGTTTGCGAACTCGTGACGCTGCACCCGAAGTGCGTCGGTCATCGACGCCACGGTTTCCAGGCGGTCCGTGAGACTCACGATGTCGGTGCGGTCGCGGATCACCGCGATCAGGCCCAGGTCCCGATTCGCCCGCGACACCACGTGAGTGTCGATGTAGACGACATGGTTGGCGAGTACGACCGGATCGGCGGCATCCGTTCCCCGCTTTCCCCGAGACGGTGGCTTCGGCTCACCGGCCAGAGCTGCGACCACCGGCCCCGGCAATTCGAGGTCGCGGATGCGCCGTCCGACCAGGTCCGAGATGCCGAGCAATCGCGCGGCCGTCGCGTTGGCGACGGTCACGACGCCGTCCGGTCCGGATGCGAGCACTCCGTCCCCGACGCCGTCGAGCACCGCCGCCTGATTCTGGACCAGCGCGGCCAGTTCCTCGGGCTGCAGGCCGAGGGTGAGTCGCTCGAGGCGGCGGCGAATGACGAACGACACGACAGCGCCCAGTGCGAGGGCAACGGCGGCAGCCAGCGCGACGCCCCCCCAGCAGCAGGGGAAGCTCCTTGAAGACACTGCTCGGAGCGAATCCAACGCTCACCTCACCCACCGGCGCGCCGGTGGTGGGATCGCGGACAGGAACTTTTGCGCGAGCTGACTCGCCGAGGGTGCCCGATTCCCACGACACCGTCTCGCGTCCAGCCAGAGCCTCGGCGAACTCTGTGCTCACCACCGCTCCGAGCAGCTGAGGCTCGGGGTGTGCGAATCGGATTCCGTGATCGTCGGTGATCACGATGAACAGTGCACCGGTATTGGCTTCTGCCGCCGCGGCGAGGGTTGACAGCGGTCCGCCGCGGAGGCCCGCGTTCGTCGGCGTGCCGACGTCTGCAGAAGCGCGGGCGATACCCTCGCGCACATCGGAGTCGGCGGCGACCGTGCGGGCGATCGACAGCGCCGACGCCTCGGCCTCGGCCCGGAGCTGTTGCACGCCGATCCAGACGAACACGCCGGTGCAGATCACGACGACCGCGCTCACGCAGGCGAGTTGCAGCAGCAGCATCTGCGTCGAGAACCGCATCTCCGCCCCCTTGCGGCGCATTGAGCAGAATGCGCACAACCAACCATATGCGCAATACGTGCAGCAAAGGGAGATACCGGATGCTTCGTCATCGGTCTGCCTAAGCTTCAGGCCATTCGTCATACGCCTCGGCAGTGACTGCCGATCGGGATCCGCCTGGCTCGGCTGCACCATTCAGACATAGACAAAGGAGTCGATGTGCTCGTCATCCTCGGATTCACCATGATCCTCACCTTCATGGTGCTCATCATGACCAGGCGGCTCACGCCGATGGTCGCCCTCATTCTCGTCCCCACGATCTTCGGCCTCTTCGCCGGTGCCGGCCTGGGCCTCGGCGACATGATCATCGAGTCGATCGGGGACCTGGCCCCGACGGCGGCGCTCCTCATGTTCGCGATCATGTTCTTCGGCATCATGATCGATGTCGGGCTGTTCGATCCCCTCATCCGGTTCATCACCCGCTTCCTCGGCAACGACCCGGCCAAGGTCGTCCTCGGCACAGCGATCCTGGCCGGCGCGGTGTCGCTCGACGGCGACGGGTCGACGACCTTCATCATCACGACCTCAGCGATGCTGCCGATCTACCTGCGTCTGGGCATGAGTCCGGTCGTACTCACCTGCGTTGCTGGCCTGATGAACGGCACGCTCAACATCGTGCCGTGGGGTGGCCCCACCGTGCGGGCGGCCTCGGCACTCGGCGTGTCGCCGACCGACATCTTCGTGCCGATGCTGCCGTCTCTTGCGACGGGAGTCATCATTGCACTGGCGTTCGCCTGGTTCCTCGGGCTCGGCGAACGCAAGCGCATCGGGTCGCTCGAATACTCGCAGGCTGCGCAGGCGAATGCCGCCCCGCTGGCGTCGCCCGGCTTCTGGCGCGGCTTCTTCGGCGGCAACCGCGTCGTGCGCGGCACGGAGGTCAGTCCGGGTGCAGCGGCAACCCTGTCGACGACCGGCATCGTGACGGTGCGGCCGGGCCAGCGTGTGCTGGTGGGTCACACGGCCCTGGCCGAACAGAAGGTGCTCGACGCCGAAGATCACGACACGATGATGGCCGACACGATGATGCGGGCGGATCGTCCGACGCTGCGGCCCAGACTCATTTGGGTGAACCTCGCGCTCACCGTCGCCGTCATGGTGCTGCTCGTGCTCGATGTCATGCCCTTGGCCTATATCTTCATGGTGGGCACCGGCGTGGCGCTCGTGATCAACTTTCCGAAGCTCCGCAGCCAGGCCGACGAGATCGTCGCGCACGCGCCCAGCATCGTCGGCGTCGTCTCGATGGTGCTCGCCGCGGGCGTCCTGGTCGGAGTGCTGAACGGTACCGGGATGGTCACGGCGATGGCCGACTGGGTTGTCCAGGTCGTGCCGGCATCGATGGGTGAGTACCTCGCGGTCATCACCGGAGTGCTCTCCATTCCGATGACCTTCTTCATGTCCAACGACGCGTTCTACTTCGGCATTCTTCCCGTGCTCGCCGAGAGCGCAGCAACCTACGGGATCTCCCCGGTCGAGATGGCCCGCGCCTCGATCATCGGTCAGCCCGTTCACCTGCAGAGCCCGCTGGTACCGGCCATTCTTCTGCTCGTCTCTCTTGCAGGCGTCAACCTCGGCGACCACCACAGGAAAGTGCTCTGGCGAGCCTGCGTGATCTCGCTTGTGATGCTGGTCGTCGGAGTGCTTGTCGGCGCCGTCCCGTTCGGCTGAACGCGGTTACAACCCGGACAGCCAGAGAGTCCCGGAGACCTGTGCGTTTCCGGGACTCGTGGTCGGGTCGACGGGATTCGAAACTGAGACCGGGCTCAAGTCCTCAGTGGGTCACCAGATGCATCGGAAGCCGACGGGGCCGGTCGGGCGGCGTGTTCAAACAAATCGCGCAATATGTTGAGTACGGGAATCGCGGACGCCAGAACGTTTTGTTCGGCGGGCGAGAGCATGTCGATGGCCGCGGCCACGGTCGCCGTGCTCGTCCGGTCGAACCGGTAGAGCATGTCCCTCGCGTGGGGCGTCGCGACGAGTATCGCTGAGCGGAGGTCCCCTGTCGAGGCGCGCTCAACCAATCCAGCCGCCGTCATGGCTTTCACGAGGTTGCTGACGGTCGGGCGAGCGATGCGGAGAGCGATCGCGGCGTCACGGGTATTGACCGGGCCGGAGGCGACGAGAACTCGCAGCAGCTCAATCTGCGCTTCGGGGATGTCCGGCAAGTCTTCGGCGGCCCGGGTCGCCCGGGACATCTCCCGACGCAAAGGCCCGAGCAATCGGGTGAGTTCGGTCGCGATCTCGCTCACGGACAGCCTCCGGCATCGATGTAGGTTTGCCACAAACATAGGTTTGTGGCAATCTCAGTTTAACGCGAATTTCAGGAAGCGACCGTTTCCGAAATCGCCCTGAGAGAAGGCCCTGACGATGCTTGAAGAA
The DNA here is from genome assembly GCF_004402735.1 of Cryobacterium sp. MDB1-18-1. Classification (NCBI taxonomy): domain Bacteria; kingdom Bacillati; phylum Actinomycetota; class Actinomycetes; order Micrococcales; family Microbacteriaceae; genus Cryobacterium; species Cryobacterium sp. MDB1-18-1. Next base: position 59,510 of record NZ_SOFR01000010.1, read on the forward strand.
AAATACCGCGTTCTATTCGAACCCCTGAAAATTAAGAACCTGGAGATTAAGAACCGCTATGTGATGGAGCCGATGGGCCCCGGCGGATTCTGCGACGAACAGGGCGCCTACACGGAGCGTGCCGCGGACTATTACGTGGAGCGGGCCAAGGGTGGCGCCGGTCTCATCATTACGGGTACGACGATGGTGGAGAACGAGGTCGAGGTCTGCTCCCTGCCCTCCCTCCCCTGCGCCACGTTGAACCCGAACCACTTCATCCAGAACGCGAAGCAAATGACCGAGCGTGTGCACGCATACGGCGCCAAATTCTTCTGCCAGCTGACCGGAGGTTTCGGCCGCGTGTCGATTCCCTCCATTCTGGGCAAGACGGCCATTGCTCCATCACCCATCCCCCACCGCTGGATCGACGGAGTGGTCTGTCGCGAGATGACCGTTGACGAGATCCACTACATCGTCAGGAAGTTCGGTGAGGCCGCCCTGGTCTGCAAGAAAGCCGGGTTCGACGGTGTCGAGATCCATGCCCTCCACGAGGGCTACCTGCTCGACCAGTTCGCGATCTCCTTCTTCAATCACCGCACCGATCAGTACGGCGGATCGCTGGAGAATCGCCTCCGATTCGCGACGGAGATCGTTCAGGAGATCAAGAAGACCTGCGGCGCGGATTACCCGGTCTCCCTGCGCTTCGGCCTCAAGTCGATGATCAAGGACTGGCGCCAGGGCGGACTCCCCGGCGAGGAATTCGAGGAGAAAGGCCGCGACATCGAAGAAGGCATCGAGACGGCCAAGGCCATGGAGGCTGCCGGCTACGACTGCCTCAACGCGGATGTCGGCACCTACGATTCCTGGTACTGGACCCACCCGCCGATGTACCAGGCCAAGGGTCTCTACCTGCCGTACAACGAAATCCTCAAGCGCCACGTCGACATCCCCGTGATCACAGCCGGACGAATGGAAGATCCCGACCTCGCCTCGGACGCCATCCGGAACAAGCAGACCGACTTCATCGGCATGGCCCGCCCACTCCTCGCCGACCCCGACATCCCCAACAAGATCCGCGCGGGCAAGTACAACACAGTCCGCCCGTGCCTGTCCTGCCAGGAGGCCTGCATGGGCCGTCTGCAGCACTTCACGTCGATCTCCTGCGCCGTGAATCCGGCCGCCCGCCGCGAGAAGACCTACGCCCTCGAGCCCGCGGTCACCAAGAAGAAGATCATGGTGGTCGGCGGCGGGGTCGCCGGTTGCGAAGCAGCCCGCAACCTTCACCTGCGCGGCCACGTCGTCGACGTGTTCGAGAAGTCCGATCACCTCGGCGGCAACCTCATTCCCGGCGGAGCGCCTGACTTCAAGGAAGACGACCTCGCTCTGGCCCGGTGGTACACCAACGAACTGGTGACCATGGGCATCCCCGTTCACTACAACACCGCCGTGACCCAGGAACAGGTTGAGGCCGGCGACTACGACTGTGTCATCATCGCCACGGGCTCCAAGCCCAAGCGCATGGCCCTCGAGGGCTCCGACAGGGTCTTCACGGCGGAAGACGTCCTGCTCCTGAAGGAAGACGTCGGCGAATCAGCCGTGATCATCGGTGCAGGCCTCGTTGGCTGCGAGCTGGCCTTGTGGTTGGAGGGCCTGGGCAAGAAGGTCACTCTGGTTGAATACCAGCCGGACATCCTGCAGCTCGGTGGCCCACTCTGCACCGCGAACTCCGACATGATCCGGGACCTCATCGCGTTCAAGAACGTCGACCTGGTCGTGAACAGCATGGTGACCGGCGCCCGCGATGGCGGCTTCGTCATCAAGGACCGCGAGACCAACGAGGAGACGGTCCTGATGGCGGATTCGGCAGTTGTGGCCGTCGGCTACGTCTCGGAGCGCTCACTGTACGAGGAGCTGCGCTTCTCCGGTCCCGAATTGCACCTGATCGGAGATGCCGGCGAGGTCTCCAGCATCATGTACGCCATCTGGAATGCCTATGAGGTCACGAAGAACATCTGATCGTCATCGGTGGAGGCCCCCATCCCGCGTGAGCGTGGGTGCGGGGCCTTCACCGTGATTTGTGCGGTGACGAGCGCGTCATCTGTGCCTGTTCGCTGATCGCCATCGTGTTCACGCCTCCGGAATCACGAAGCGGTTCTCGTCGATGCGGCGGGTGTCGGGTTCGGGGCCGCGGCGGATGCCGAGGTCGAGCCCGTCGATCGCCGCGAGTTCGGCATCCGTCAGTTCGAAATCGAAGACATCGAAATTCTCGACGATGCGGGACGGCGTGATCGACTTCGGGATGGCACTGCGCCCCTGCTGGACGTGCCAGCGGATCATGACCTGCGCCGCCGACTTGCCGTGCACGGCTCCGATCGCCTCGATCACCGGGTCATGCAGCGGGTTCTTCGCAGTGCCGTCGCCCCAGCCCGGGTAGAAGTTGATGCCGCCGATCGGAGACCAGGCCTGGGTCAGGATGCCGCGGGCAGCATCCGCCGCCTGGGTCTCCTTCTGCACGAAGTACGGGTGCAGTTCGATCTGGTTGACGGCAGGAACGATGGTGCGCGCCTCGAGGAGCGCATCGAGGTGTTCCGGCTTGAAATTGCTCACGCCGATCGCCCGCACCTTGCCCTCGGCGAGGAGGGTCTCAAGCGCGCGGTAGGCCTCGAGAGTCTTGTCGAAGCTCAGCGGGACCGGCTGGTGCAGGATCAAGAGGTCGAGGTAGTCGAGGCCGAGCTTGCCGGTCGCGACGTCGAAGGCGTGCAGGGTCTCCTCGTAGCCGTACTGGCTGATCCAGACCTTGGTCTCGACGAAGACCTCGGCGCGATCGACACCCGAGTTGCGCAGTCCTTCGCCGACCTGCCGCTCGTTCATGTAGGCGGCAGCCGTGTCGATGTGGCGATACCCGGTACGCAGCGCGGTCTCGACGGCGGCCGCGGTGTCCTCCGCGGAACTCTGGAAGACCCCGAGACCTACCGCGGGGATATCGACGCCATTGTTGAGGGTGAACGAAGTAGTCATGCTTCGAGGCTACGTGCGGTCCCGTCAACGAGGGAGGGTGGCTCAGTACCTCCCTGTGCCACCCCGGCCCGCTGCCCGGCGAGGCCTGCTCACCACCGTTGCCGGGCACGCGGTTGGAGAGAATCGTCAGAGGACCTTCGCGCCCATGGCGATGTCGAAGCCTGCGCCATGGGCGGCCAGGCCCACCAGGAGGATGCCGGCCCATTCAAGGGCGTGGGCCATCTCAAGCGCTCCTGCGTCGAGGGGCCGCATGCCCAGGCTCTCCACAAACGCGGCGACCTCTGCCTTCGCCCCGGCGCTGTCGCCGGCGAAGAACACATCGACGGCCTTGTCCTCAGCAATGACGCCGCCGAAGATCGTGTTGAATGCCTTCACGACATGTGCGCCCTCGGGGGCGGCCGCGGCCATCTGCTGCGACACAGAGTTACCCGGGGTCGTCACGACTCCACTGGCGTCAGCGTTGAACGGGTTGGTGATGTCGACGAGGATCTTGCCGGCCAGCGCATCGCCGTAGTGCGCGACCACGTCAACGGCGCCGGCGTAGAGGACGGCCACGATGACGATGTCCCCCGTCGGCCGTGCGCCGAACGCGCCGACGGTGGCACCGTTGCCGATCTGTTCGGCGAGAGCCTGCGCCTTGGCGGCGTTGCGGCTCATGAACTCGATGGTGTGGCCGTGCTTCGCCGCCCGTGTGCCGATGGCGGTCGCCATGTTGCCCGAGCCGATGATGCTGATGGTGGTCATGAGGTGTCTTCCAATCGCCGCGTCGATGTATGTACACCGATCTGAGTACCTAACCTAACGGGCTGATGCGCGGCGAGTCAAGCTATGCACACCGATCGGTACCAACGGGCTACGCTAGGGACTATGACGGAGTTGGAGAAGGGACCGCGCGGCCTGCGGAGCGGCAGGGGCGCTCGAGAGCGCCTTCTCAGCGCGTCCCAGCAACTGTTTCCCGATCAAGGCATCAACTGCACCGGCGTTGACCAACTCTGTGCGGTGGCCGGGGTCTCCAAGCGGACGCTGTACCAGCACTTCGACGGCAAGGACGAGCTCATCGCCGAGTATCTGCGCCGTTTCGATCCCGACATCCTGCCCGAAGTCTTCGACCGCTCCGACCTGACGCCGCGCGAGCGACTCCTCGCCATCTTCGACATCCACTCCCCCCTGTGCCCGTTCATCGGGGCTGCCGTCGAAATCCAGGACCCGGGCCATCCAGCACGCGTCTTCGCCCGCACCTATAAAGAGGGCTTCGCCGCCCGGCTCGCTGATACCGCCCGCGATGGCGGCGCCACCAACCCCGAACAGCTCGGCGAGCAACTGGCACTGCTCCTGGACGGTGCCTCGGCTCGCAGCCGAGTCCTCAACACCGACACGTTTGCCACCGCGGCCGCCATCGCGGTCGTCCTCATCGACGACGCCCTCCCCAAGGCGTCGGCATAAGCATCGATCCTCGTCGACGCACGACAGTCCGAGCTTTGGTGTCACCGGCGGCAACGCTCCGGAGGACACGGGAGTGGAGACTCGCGTGTCCTGGCAGTGAAACCGCCGGCCTGGCGCGGTGATCAGGCGTTGCTCAGGGCGCTCAAGCAGAATGGCCGCAGAGCCCCTGACGGTTCCCGGACGATGGCCAAGTACCCGGTACGCGACAAGACTTGCCAGTGGAGTCATCATGTTGCCGTGGATCGTTCTGTCCCTCTCCGGAGTTCTCGAGGCCGTCTGGGCAACCGCCCTGGGCAAGTCGGCGGGATTCACAAAGCTCGTCCCGACCCTCGTGTTCGGTGCGGGGATCATCGCAAGCATGGCGGGACTCGCTTTCGCACTGAGAGAGATCCCGATCGGGACCGGCTATGCCGTCTGGGTCGGGATCGGTGCGACGCTGACCGTCGTCTACGCGATGGTCACCGGGACCGAATCGCTCAGCATCCTCAAGATCGTGCTCCTCCTGGGACTGATCGGCTGCGTGATCGGACTGAAGCTCGTGAGCGACGCCGGTCACTAGCATTCAAAACAGATACCCCGGCCGTTCGCTTTCACCGGCGAATGTCCGTGCCCGACGGCTGGAACCAACGCCTCGAAGCGCATTGGGCTCACCGCTTCGTGCCACGGGTCGAGCGCGGCATCGTTGACGATCGATCAGGTGTAGCCGCGGGTGCCGAATTGGAGTTTGTCGCCGGGATGGATGGTGGACATCCCGACCTTGCCGCCGACGAGGGTCTCGACCTGCTCGGGGTAGACGCCGAAGCGAGTGGCGATGGGTGTTCAGTCCCTGAGGTGTTCGGGCATTTGTGGGCATTGTTTGTAGATGCCTTGATCGGGGGGCCCCTGGTCGATGTGTGCATAGGGCTGCCAGGTCACGGTTGCGGGGCCTTGGCCGGTGTAGTTGGCCATGAAGGATTCCAGGGTCGGTGGCGGATCAACCCGGATGTGGGCGGCTTCCAGGCACGGCATGAGGACCGTTGTTTGGTACTGGTAGAGGTAGGTGATCTGCGACTCGTTCAGCGGAACGGAGTTCTTCGGGTCGCTGGGAAACCGGGTATTGCAGACGTAGTCCGCGATCGCATGACGCTCCTCGTCGCCGAGCGCCACGTAGGTTTCGATGCCGCCCTCAGGGCTCGCGACCGCAGGGACTCCTGCGGCGGTCAAGCAGGCGGCGATCACCGACGGGATTTCCTCCAGACTCAGGAACCTCTCCCGCGTCGCCGTCGGCACGGCCACGTCCGGATAGCTGGCGACGAATCCGTCGCGCAAGGCAGTTTGCGCCTGATCGGCCAGCTCCTGCCGGGCGGCCTCGGTCATCACGGGCGGGATGGGCGCCGGGATGGGCGTGGCCGACGGTGGAGCGACCGGCGCGGCGGCGCATCCGCTCAGCACGAGGAGCACGAGCGCAATGCCGAGGACCTTCCAGGACACCCGTGCCGCGCGCGGAGCCGGGACCTTCAGTGTTGGGCGCACCCGATGGATGCTGCCGTCAGGGAGAGACGCGGAAGGTGCCGAGAACGGTGGTGCCGTCGCTTCCGAAGAGCGGACACGGTCGAACAGCAACCCGGACGCGCGGCGATCCGCACTATTCGACCCGCGCGAAAAAACCAGATCGGACTCCCCCGCAGTCTTCATGACCACCCCCATGACTATTGAACGCCATCCGCGGGCAATTCACGGCAAATTGCCCCTGATCGGGTCAGAAAATTTCAACGCGCCTTGTGCCGATCACGTGTCAGCATGGTCGCGTTCCCGCAGCCTGCGTCACGGTGTTCGGCGACTCACTCACGGCAACACCTCAAAGATGCCGCGCGCGCCCTTCTCGGCGTCCGACATGACGTGGCTCACGAACGGATAGTGCCCAGCCTCGGAGAAGGACAGCTCCACGAATCCGCCCTGCGCGGCGGCCAGATCGAGCACTTGCGAGCCACCCGTCCCGGTGCTGCCGCCGTCCTTGAGCGGGTAGTCGCCCTCCCTATAGACGGTATGGAACTGGCCGCCGACGATGTGGAAGGCGCTGCCCACGTTCGGGCCGGCATCCAGCACCCAGACCCGCACGGTCTCGCCGACACGGGCCGGAAGCGGACGGGCGGCGTACTGGTTGGCGTAGCCGTTGAAGACCATCAGGTCGGGGGTCTGCGCCTTGACCTTGACGGCGTCGACCTCGCCGCCCTGCGCGCCGAGGTAGAGCTCGGACTGCACCAGGAGGTACTCGCGGTCTACGTCGGCCAGGCCGGGCGGGTCGATGATCACGGCACCGAACATGCCGTTCGCGATGTGCACCGACATGGGCATGGTGGAGCAGTGATAGAGCCAGATGCCCGACCGGGTGGCGGTGAACGTGTAGACCAGGCTCTCACCGGGCTGGATGGTGCGCATCACGGCGTCGGGGGCGACGGTGCCTGCGTGGAAGTCGATGGAGTGCCCGACCGTGCCCTTGTTCACCAGGGTGATTTCGAACACGTCGCCCACCCTGCCGCGCAGGGTGGGGCCGGGCGCGGTGCCGTTGAAGGTCCAGAGCATCTGGGTGACACCGGGGGCCACCTCGGTTTCCACATTGCGCACGACCAAGGTACGGCGATGCACCGTGGCGTCTGGAGCGGGCGGCAGCACGGCATCGTGCGCCTCGAAATTCGCGTCGGGTACGGCCGAGGGGTCGATGTCGGCGGCCGCAGAGGTTCCCGTCGCGGCCGCGTCGTGGCCGGTGTGGCTGCCGTCCGCGGACACGCCCGCCATGCCGCCCATCGAGGTGCTGTCGCCGGTGGCGGATGCGCCCGCGTCGCCCACCGCGACGATGCTGATCTCCATGCCCAGCAGCCGGTGTCCGGCGATCGAGCACCAGCCGTCCACGCTCGCGCCGATCACGCCAACGGCCACGGTCGTGGTGGTGCCCGGGTCAAGTGACCCCGACACAAGGCCGGACTCCAGCACCAGGTTGTGCGCCATGTCGTCGCTATTGGTGAGGGTGATCATGAGTGCGTCGCCGAGCGGCACCTCGATGCGGTCGGGCACAAAGCGGGTGTGCACCATGTCCACGGCGACCGTGGTGGTGTGACCGGTCGCGGCAGCGGTTCCAGAGGAGCCCGCGGCCTGGGTCGACACCGCCGACATTTCCACCGAGGCCGGGTCGACAACGATGCCCACGGTCACCGTGAGGAGCAGCACGCTCGCGGCCGCGAGCATCCGCCCGGTGCTGCGCGGTCGCGGGCCCTGCACCGGCCGTTCGCCCGGCGCCACGCGCACGAGCGGCAGGGCGCGCACCCGCCGGTTGGCGCGGAGGGCCCGGGTGAACAGCACCAGGAAGCTGGCCAGGGTCGCCACGATCAGCATCGACAGCGCCACGGTGAGGGTGCTGGAGACCGGCAGCAGCGACAGGAGGAGGGCGCCGTTGACGACCACGACCCGGAACAAGCCGCCGCGATCGAGCTCGGCGGCGGCGGCTTTGAGGGCGGCCGGGCCGCCACCGAGCACGACGGGCACGAGGTGGCTGAGGGCGCCGAGCAGGATCTGGGCGGCGAAGCCGATCGCGAAGTACGGCACCAGTGTTTCCACGCCGGCGGCCGCGACCGTCCAGCTGGGGGCGGACGCCACGCGCAGACCGAACCCGAGGGTGCAGAGCGCGAACCAGATCTGCGCGGCGCCCAGGCTCCAGGCTGCGAAGGTCACAGCTGGCGCCCGGCGCAGGTGCCCGACACCCTCCCAGAGCACGCGGCCGAGGGCCACCAGGTAGACCAGAACACCGAGTGCAACGACGAGGCGCAGGTCGGCAAGGCAGCCCAGCCCGACGAGAACCAGGCCACCCGCCAGCACCGTCAAGGTGCTGCCGGCTGCCACTGTCGCGCCCGCGACGCGGGTGTGCAAGACGGTCGGCCAGAGCAGTGCGATGGTGCCGATCACGGTGAGGCCGACCCAGCCGAGCAGGTTGAACGCGAGGTGACCGATGAACAGGCGTTCGTAGTCTTCGCCTCCCCCGTCGAGCCGGGCCATCAGGATGCCCAGGGTGACGCCGGCGGCGAGCATCACCGCGCTCGCCACGTAGTAGCGCACCAGCGGGGCGAACCGGCCCGGCATCGCACCCCGGGTCTGACCCACGATGACGGCGGCGTGGGCCAACGCGTTCAGGCCCACCAGGATGCCGCCGACCAGCACGAGCGGATACCAGCCGATGACAATGCCCGTCATCACCGCGATGGCGCCGACGGTGTGCGTACTCAACCGCAGTCCGAGCGAGAGACGATGGCCGAGGGCCTTGCGCCGTAGCAGGGTATCGGCGAAGTGCTGGCTCCAGATCAGGATGGCCGTGCTCACCGCGCCGAGGAGCAGCAGGTGCACGAGCAGCCAGCCCGACGAGGGCAGTTGGCGGTGCAGCAGGGTGAGGATCACCGCGGCAGCCAGCCACGCGGGCACCAGGCTGCCCGAGACGATGTGCCAGAGCTTGTCTTTCACAGCAGCGACCTCCCCAGGGGCGCTGCTGACGGGGTCGCAGTGTTGCGCGGTGTCGTCCGCACGGGCGGCACGGTGGTTCCGCGCAGAACCGAGACTGCGGCAATCGCCACGAACAGCAGCACCGCGACGATGTTGAACACTCCGCCCCACTGCACCAGCACCGGCCGGCCATAGGCGTCGCCGAAGAGTACCCGCACCAGCAGCGACACATGCAGCAGCGACGCCGGCAAGTACATGACCGGCCGATACGGCAATGGCCGGCGCAGCACGGCCGGCAGGATGGTGGGAGCGTGCGCCATGATCATCGACATGACGAAGCCCAGGAACACGGCGTGCATCATGGCGTCGTAACCGGGGCCGGAGTAGACCGGACCCCGCAGCAACCAGATGCCGCCCACGACGGCGAGCCAGCCATACCCGGCCAGCAGGCACCAGGCCATGTAGCGGGGTAACCCGACCGAGCGCACCATGCGGGTGGCGATGTCGTGCCGGAACAGCCAGGCCACCAGCGCCAGCATCCCGGCACCGAGCAGGGGGTAGCCGGCGATCGGCCAGACCAGGGCGACGACCGAGCCGAAGCTGAGCGCGAGGCTGATGCCGAGCATCCACTGTTCGGCGCGCCGGTTGACGGTGGGCGAGATGCGGGACAGTTCGAGGCGTTCGCCGGCGATCGTGAGAACCAGGAAAAGAATGAGCAACGGTGCGAGCTGCGGGATGCCGATTCCGCGCAGCCAGAAGATCGTGGCCATGAGCCCGGCCAGGGCGCCGAGCACCTGTACGGCGGTGGAGACCGAGCCCTGCTTGCGCCAGATCTCGCTGTAGATCGCCAGCAACATAGTGGTGCCGGCGACCAAGGCGGCCTGGCCCACGACCACCGGCAGCGGTGAGATGAGCGCGATGCCGCCGGCACCGAGCAGGCCGGGCGAGAGATAGGCCCACGTGCGGCGGACGGCCACGGCCCGCTCGAGCACCACGACGGTGCCGACGAAGCCGAACACCATCAGCGGGCCGTGCACCTCCGTGAGTCGGGTGCTGTCGACGGGCGCCCAGAGGCCGAGCAGGAGCAGCGCGCCGTTGAGTCCGGCGAGCAGGGCGATGCCCCCGAGGAGCAGGAAGACCAGCCGGGCGGTGACAGGAGGCCGCTCCATCGGGCCGGTGCCCCGCGTAGCGCTGCCGGTTCGGCGAAGAGGGCTCGGCGTAGTCATCGGCGTGGGTCAGGTCAGGATAGCGTCGGGGTCAGATGGCGCGCGTGGGCGCTTCGGCCGATGCTTCATGGTCGGCAGGTTCGGCACGGCGACGGTCCGATGACAGGATGATCGGTTCGACGGTCACGGCTTCTCCTTCGGGCGGGTCGAATGACCCCAGAGTGCCATTATAGAGGACGAACATCCTTTTAATAGGATCGTGCCATAAGAGCGCTGGCTGCTACACGCGGCCGGCGAACGACACGGCGAAACCGATGACGCGGTCGCACACGGAGATCCCGCTAATCTGCGGTCCAGGACGTGTGCTCGTGCGTGATCCAGACGTGTTCAGGATGCAGCGAGCGAATCAGTCGCTGGCCTTCGGTCTCGGGGTTGTCCAGCTCGCCGAACCACACCGCGGTGTCTCCGGCGATGATTGTCGGACGCTCGCCGGTATCGACGACAACGATCTGTGAGCCGCGGGTGTGGCCCGGCGCCGGGAGGAGTCGAATCCCGGGAAGCAGGTCGAATTCTCCATCGACGGGTACATAGTGCACGCCGGGCGGGTCCACCCATTCTCGGATGGTGTAGTCGTCTTCGGTGCGGGCATCGTCAAGTTCCTGGCGCTGGACGTAGATGGGCGTGCCGGGGAAGAGGTGGTTGCCGCCACAGTGGTCGAAGTGAAGGTGTGTGTTGATGACGATGTCGACGCTCTCGAGGTCGAATGCCTGCGCCTTGAGAGAGTGGGGGCGAGGGTCGAGATCGGCCGCTGCGGGGTGGATCTCTGTGAAACCGGTGTCGACGAGCACCCTCGCATCGGGATGTTCGATGAGGTGCACGTAGACGGGCATTGGGTACCCCTCTGCGGTCAAGTCACCGACATGAATGGGCGTGATTGTGATGGGGGCGTTCATGACGCGTCTCCTTCGCGAGTAGCGGATGTTGTCGTTCGTTCAGCCCAGATTCCGACGTTCACAGCACCCAACCTAGAAGCTCTACGTTCCAGCGTGAAGGGCCATTTATTGACCAGTTGAGTGGACCATTCGCCAAGGTGAGCGTGTGTCTGTGGACTGGGGGCGTGGAGGCCTCGACCTTCGCGACTCCCCCAGTTTGGGGCGGCGACCTCGGGTCGACACCTCTTTAGGGGAATGTCACTCAATGGGTCGATAGATTGGTGGGAGTTCTAGGGGGGACTGTGGTTGATCGTTCGAGCGTCTGTCCTCGCGAACGCGACCTGGTCCGGAGTACTACCTCAAGTCTGCCTATTCCGGTGAGGCGCTGATGCGCGCGCGAATTCATACCGGACTGGTGTGGGCGATGGTCCTGGTCCTGGCCGCCAGCGTGGTCGGGCTGGCTGTGCATTGGGGCGGATGGGGCCCGGCAGGTGACGTCTGGTTCGAGCCGGTCCTTGTCGTCTCGGTAGGGCTGACGGACCTGTTACCCGTCGCAGTGTGCTGGATGGCTGTCGGAAGGGTCGGACTTCGGCGCCCGGAGGTTCTGCTCGCCGCGACCGCGATGACCGCCTACGTTGCTGGTGACTGTTACAGAGCCTGGGTAGAGGCCACGACCGGCTCGATTCCGTTCCCGTCGGTTGGCGACGTCCTGTATTCGCTGTTCTACCTGCTGATGCTGGCCGCTCTGATCGTTGCGGTGCGCCGCCACGTGCGGACGCTGGCATCGTCGGTCTGGCTGGACTGCGTGGTGGGGTCGCTCGGCGCAGCCGCGGTGCTGGCGATTCCGCTGAGCCCGGTGCTGGACTCGGCCCTGACCAGTTCATCGTGGTTGGCCACCGTGACGGCGATCTCCTTCCCACTCTTCGATCTGCTGCTCGTGGCCGCTATCGGCGGGATCGGCGCCTTGGGGGGCAGGCGGCTGGGAAGACGGTGGGTGTTGCTGTTCGTGGGCCTGCTGGTCTTTGCCGCGGCGGACGTGCTCTACGCGCTGCAGGTGAACGCCAACACGTATGTGCGCGGTACGCCGCTAGCCGCGGCCTGGGCGATCGGACTTGCCCTGTTGGCATTGTGGGTCGACGGTATGGAGCGAACTCATCCGGCCGCGGCACCCGAGACGAGCCCAGCGACCGGCAGGGCGGCACTGATGGTGCCGGTGGTGGCCACCGCCGCAGGGCTAGGGGTGCTCTTGGTGAGCAGCCGGGTGCCCTTGTCAACGCTTTCGGTCGCTCTTGCGGGGGCGACGTTGGTCGCGGCGACAGCTCGCACCCAGGTCGCCTTCCGTCAGGTCGCGTGGATGGCGCATCTGCGCCGCGTTGCCTCTGCAACGGACGACTTAACAGGCCTCCCGAACCGGCGGGCCCTCCACGTAGAGGGGCACGCGCGCTTGGTGGACCCGGAGCGTCGCCGCCAGTCGCTGCTGATGCTCGACCTGGATAAGTTCAAAGAGGTCAACGACAGCCTGGGCCACCACGCCGGAGACCAGCTGCTGGTCCAGGTCGGCGCCCGCCTGCGTGAGCACCTGCGGCCTGGGGACCTGCTGGCGCGTCTGGGCGGCGACGAGTTCGCGGTCCTGCTCGAGGATGCCGGCCACGCCGAGGCCATTGACGTGACCGTCAAGTTGCGCGCCGCGCTGGCCGAGCCGTTCGCTCTGGAGGACATCACACTGCACACCAGTGTCAGCGTCGGTATCGCGCTCTTCCCCGACCACGGTCTGGACCTGAGCTCCTTGTTACGCACGGCCGATATCGCCATGTACAAGGCCAAAACATCGGGCCGTGGCCAGCACGTCTACAACACCGCCGACGACACCGACGCCACCACCCGGCTGAAGACGGTCGAGGAACTGCGAACCGCACTGACCACCGACCAGCTCGTGGTGCATTACCAGCCCAAGATCGACCTGGACACCGGCGAGGTCCACAACGTAGAGGCGCTGGTGCGCTGGGATCACCCTACCCGCGGTCTGCTCTACCCCGACGCGTTCCTGGCCTTGGTCGAAGAATCAGGATTGATGCGGACCCTGACCCGGGTCGTCCTTCAGGTCGCCCTGGACCAGGCGGCGGTGTGGCACGCCGAAGGCCGACCCCTCACGGTCGCAGTCAACCTCTCGGGCAGCACGCTGATCGACACCAGCCTGCCCGACGAGGTCGCAGCGATGCTGACGGTCCGTAACCTCCCGCCGGGTGCCCTCCAGCTGGAGATCACCGAGGAGTTCCTGATGGCCGACCGCGACCGGGCCCGGAGCATCCTGACCCGGCTGCGGAGCAGCGGTATCCAGATCTCCATCGACGACTTCGGCACCGGGTACAGCTCACTCTCCTACCTGCGCGATCTGCCCCTCGACGAGCTCAAGCTGGACCGCTCGTTCGTCTTCCCGATGGTCGACGACGCCCGCGCTGCAGCACTGGTCGCCTCCACGATTGGCCTGGCCCACAGCCTCGGCCTGCGGCTGGTTGCCGAAGGCGTCGAGACCAAGGCCGCTTACACCGAGCTCGTCTGCCTCGGCTGCGATCAAGCCCAGGGCTACTACATGTCCCGGCCCGTCCCCGCCGCCGAGCTCGACCTGTGGCTCAGCGCCCGAGACATCGCCGACGAGTTCACTGAGATGACTGGCCTGCTGCCTTCTCTCGACTGACCTTCCGCCACGGGTTTCGCCTACCCGCTCCTCGGCATACGCGCTCTCCTCGTATCCTGTGCCTCACGCGTGCGATCCCATTCGACGCGATAGTAGACCGAAGACCACCCGGCGGCTCGACCTGATCGGGGGCGCAGTGGGACCGCCGATGACACGCGCCGCGGGATTCCGTTGGTTTCGACTGCCCCGACAGCCCTGACCGTTCGAAGGGAGGAGGATTGGTGTCGTGAAGATTCTCTCGATTCAGTCAGCCGTCGCATATGGCCACGTTGGCAACTCCGCAGCAGTGTTCCCCCTCCAGCGCATCGGGGTCGAAGTGCTGCCGGTCAACACGGTGAACTTCTCCAATCACACGGGATATGGCGCGTGGCGCGGATCCCTTATTGCACCCGAAGATGTGCACGATGTCATCCTTGGTATCGAAGATCGTGGTGTGCTCCCCCAGATCGACGTCGTGCTCTCGGGATATCAGGGCGGCACCGGGATCGGCGACGTCATCGTGGATGCGGTGCGGCGGGTGAAGGCGGCGAACCCCTCGGCCATCTACGCGTGCGACCCTGTGATGGGTAACGCGAAGTCCGGGTGCTTCGTGGCGCCCGAGATCCCCCACCTGCTTCGGGAGCGCGTCGTCCCCGTGGCCGACATCATCACTCCGAACCAGTTCGAACTGGGATTCCTCACCGGAACCGAGCCCTCGACGCTGGACTCCACACTCGAATCCGTCGACATCGCCCGGGCGATGGGACCGGACACCGTGCTCGTGACCAGCGTGGAACGCCCCGACCGCGAACACGGCACCATCGAGATGCTCGCCGTGGATGCTGCCGGCGCGTGGATCGTGCAGACGCCCTATATCCCTTTCAAAGCCAACGGATCGGGCGACGTCACCGCAGCGCTCTTCTCGGCGCACTACCGCGCGACAGGTGACGCTGCGGTAGCGCTGGAACGGACCGTGTCCAGCGTGTTCGATCTCCTCGAGCTGACCTACCAGTCAGGTGAGCGGGAACTGCAGCTCGTTCAGGCGCAAGAATCCTATGCGCACCCACGCATGCAGTTCACCGCCCAGCGCGTGCGATAACCGCTGGAGGCCCCGAAAGCGGCCAACACGGCAGCCGGCGGATACGCCGACGTGCAGAGCGGACAACGCGTCGCCTCCACAAAGCGCCCCATCTGTCGGGCCGCTTCGTTTCAATGGCAACCGCGCTCTGAATTGTCCTCACGACAGCAACACTCGTTTGCAACTTTTTGGTTGCAGTTGGCTTCCGCTTGTGCAACGCTTAGGTTGCAGCAATCAACTGAAGGACTAATCCACCGAAGGGATGCACCATGAGCACGAAGATCAACGAGTTGTCCGTTATCGATGCCGACAAGTTCACCGTCTCACGAACCATCACCATCGCAGCCTCCATCGAGAAGGTCTGGGCCGCCGTCACCGAGGCGCAGCACATCGCCCGCTGGTTTCCCGAGCGCGCAACCCTGTCACCGCTCGCGGTCGGCACCACCGGTGTCTTCGGCTGGTCCGACCATGGCGACTTCCCGGTCCGCATCGAGGAGCTCGACCCGCCGCACATGATCGCCTACCGCTGGGGCAACAGCAACGCCGCCGCATCCACTCTCGAGTCGGGCGAGACCACCGTCTTCCGCTTCACCCTCGAAACAGTGGATGCCGGCACGCAACTCACGGTCGTCGAATCCGGTTTCGACGCCCTCCGTGACCCCGCCGCGAGCATGGACGGCAACCGCGGTGGCTGGGACTTCGAGCTGGACGAGTTGGTCGCCTACCTCGAAGGTTCCGAGTGACCGCGTCCACCCTCGTTCCCGTTTTCGCCGCCCTCGGCGATGACACGCGCTGGAGCATCCTGGCAGCCCTCGGCGGGGCGGACGCATCGGCGTCCGCCCTCGCCGAGGTCCTCCCCGTCTCGCGCCAGGCGATCGCCAAGCACCTGGCGGTGCTGCAGGACGTCGGACTGGTCGAGCCAGTGCGAGTGGGTCGCGAAGTCCGGTACCGGGTGCTGGGCAGCCAGCTCGCCGAGACCGCCCGGCGGCTCGACCTGATCGGGGCGCAGTGGGACCGCCGGCTGGCGACGATCAAGCAGATCGCGGAGGCGCTGGAGTCGGAGTAACGCACTCGATCCCGAGACCCGGCGACATCCCCGCGGAATCTGTTCCCGACGCTGCCGTCGTCTGTGCGCGTACCTCGGAATCCGAGACAGTGGCGACGGGAAGGACCCCGGTGAACTATCGAACAGCAGCGCTGGACAAGCTCCTCTTTTCCAGGGCCACGATGGCCTGGGGGCTGAACCCTCTGACGATCAGCCAGATGCCGAGCGAGAACTCGAATACGGCAACGAGGAGCGCTGAGGCTCCCGCCAATGCGTCGTGTTGACCGATGAGCCCGGTGAATACGGCGAGATAGCCGGCAAGGAGTACGGGGGCTCCAACGATTCCGATCAGGGACAGGGCCCGGGGCACCAGACGGGATTGGAACAGCAAGATCCCCAGCAGCAGGTCACAGACGGCCGGCATGAAACTCTGACTCAAGAGGAAGATGCGATCGTACAAGTAGGCGAGCGTATGGCCGGTGACCACGACGTCTGTTCCAGAGCCGCCCTGCCGCAATGCCACGATCGTCAGGATCACGGCAACGCCGAGCAAAATGGCGCTCGACTCCAGTATCCGTGCGGCCACCAGGCCCAGTGCGGCCGCTTCGTTCTGCTTCTTGAGCACGGGGAACAATACGACGGCGGTGCCGATACCCGCGAGGGCGACAATGATCTCCGAGAGACCGCCGAGCACGGCCCCGGTGTCCGGGCCGGGGCCAAGAACATAGTCCGCACCCTTCACCGGGCCGTACAGCACGAGGGACGGAATCGAGACGAAGGTGAGCATGTAAAGGATGCCCGCGATCAACGAAGTCCTTCGATATGGGGAGCGAGCCGGGACGGTTGCGTGTTCGGTGGCCATGTTCGTTCCTCCACTTTTCGGTTTTCAGGTCGAGGCAGGTCGATCGGGCAACCACGATGGTCTCGACGGGATTCGCAAGATCCTGAGCTTCGTCAGCGTAGTCCCGCGTCCCCGCTGGGGATAGGAGCGCCCTCCAGTGGCCGTCCGAACCCCTTTGAGCGATGACAGCTACGACCCGGTGACGGATGATATGGACCTCACGCGACCGATGCTACGTGCCCACTCGCATCCGTCACTGGCTGAGTTGGGCGAGGAGTTGTAAGGCGTCGGCGTCGGGGGTGCCCGGCTGTGCCTGGTAGGTGAGGACGCGCAGGTTGGATTCGGCTGGCCGGAGGACGTCGAAGTCGAGGGTGAGCCGACCGACCAAGGGGTGGGCGAAAAGGTGTTGGCCATAGCTGAGGTCGTGCACGGGGTGCTCGGCCCAGATTCTGGCGAACGCGTCGCTGCGTTGTGCGAGCTCACCGATGACACCGCTGAGACGTTTATCGTCGGGGCAGGTGCTCGACGAGTACCTGAGGAACCCAACGACTTCGCGCGCCATGGTCTCGGAATCCTCGAACAGCTCGGGGCCGGCGCATCCGAGGAAGAAGCGCTGGGCGAAATTCGGACGGATGTCGTCCCGCTCGGTCGCGTCAAAGGGAAGGTCGTGGGCAAGTAGTAGGTGACCGAGCCTGTTCCAGGCGTAGATATCGTTGGCGTGATCGAAGACGATCGCAGGCCCGGGAAGGGCCGCGATGAGCCGCAAGATGCTCTGGCGCGGCCGTTCGGCTGGGACACCGATCGCACGCGCGTACGAGGGGCGCGCGAGGCGACGGAGGTGGAGTGCTTCATCGGGGTCGAGCCGCATGGCGCGAATGAGGGCTTCGATCACCTGATCAGATGCTCGCTCTGCATCCGCTGCCTGCTCGAGCCGGGTGTAATAGGCGACGCTCACGCCGACCAGCTGAGCGATCTCTTCTCGCCGCAATCCGGGAACACGCCGCGCCCCATAGGCATTCACCCCAACCGCTTCCGGAGTCAGCGCGGCGCGGCGGCTGCGAAGGAAATCCCCGAACTCTGTTGACATCATCCCAGTATGCGCGGTGCAGCGACCGGTCGGGAGGATCAGCCTGACCCTGCTGGTGGTACGCACACCGGGGGTCTGGCTGGTCATCAACGGCAATGACAGGCTAGGGCAAATGCACTCACGTATGACCCGACACCAACTCGTCGCACTCCTGATCCTCCTTTCCTCACAGTTCCTGCTCTCGGTGGACTTTTCGATTCTGAACGTCGCACTTCCGGAAATCGGGTCGGCATTGGGGTTTGCGTCCGCCGATGTGCAGTGGGTCGCGACGACGTTCGCGCTGTGCGCGGCGGGCTTCACATTGTTGCTCGGGCGGCTGGGCGATTGGGTCGGACGTCGCCGGATGTTCGTCATCGGTATGGCAGTCCTCGCTGGAGCATCGCTCGTGGGCGGCTTCGCTGGCTCTCCCGCGGTTCTGCTCGTAGCGCGGGCGCTGCAGGGCTTGGCAACAGCGGCCGCGATGCCCGCCGCGCTCGCGCTGATCACCTCCATCTTCCCGGAGGGGCCGCTCCGACGCCGGGCACTCGGGCTGAGCAGCGTCCTCGCCTCGCTGGGATTCACTGCCGGCGCGGTGTTCGGCGGGATCTTGACGAACTACCTGTCCTGGCGGGCAGCGTTCCTCGTCAACGTCCCGATCGCCGCCGCAGTCGTTGTACTGGCGCTACTCATCATCCGCGAACCAACCAGAGAGCATCAGGCCCGCCTTGACGTGCGCGGTGCGGCGCTCATCACCACGGCGCTGATCACCCTGGTCTTCGCGATGTCCCGCTTCGGTGAGCACGGCGTCACGGACCCGAACGGCCTGATCTGTCTCGCCGCCAGCATTGTCCTGATCGTCTTCTTCATCCGCACCGAGCGACGCCACAGCGCCCCGCTGGTGCCCCTGAAGCTCCTGACACGGCCGAATATCCTCGCCGGTCACCTCATCGGCTTCGCATCGCTCGCGATGGAGACCGGCCTTGTGTTCCTGTCCACGATGTACTTCCAGCACGTGCTGGAACTGGACCCGCTCACCACCGGTCTGATCATCGGCTTGACAGGCGTCGGCGCTGTCGTCGGCGGCGTCATCGGACCCCGCGTCGTCGGACGGCTGGGTATCCGCGGCGCGATGTTCCTCGGCCTCGGAACCCAGGCGCTGGCAACCGCCGCACTCGTCGCCGTGAACGACCACCCCGGATCGATCGCCCTCTACTCCGTGGTCGGCTTCATAGCCGCGATCGGTCATATGGTCGCCGTCGTCACATTCCTGGTTGCCGCGACGTCCGGTGTCGAACCAGGACAACAGGGCCTCGCGACCGGCTTGGTCACAATGACACAGCAGGTCGGCATGACCCTCGGCACCCCGATCGTGTCGGCGATCGCGACCGCTGCCGGCGGCCTCTCCAGCCTCCTCGCCCTGCGCATCGGAATCGGCATCGACGCCCTCATCGTCGCCGCATTCATCGCGGTGGTCGCCATCGTCCTCCGACGAGTCGGCACTCGCCGTGCGCCAGAGTCACCGCTCGACGCACACCCCGACGCTCACTCCGACGCAGAACAGGCGACAACCCTCTCGTGATCCTCCACGAGCACACCCATCCCACGGTTCTCCTGCAAAAGGAACGCACCTTTCTCCTCATCGACCGCGGGACATTCACACCTGCTGCGCCTCGGCTGGTCGGCGGGACGTCCGCCGTCCTGGAAACACACGACCACCCCGACCACTTCGACGTCGACCTGCTCTCCGCGGCACTCGAGTCCCAGCGAGAGCCCCGGATCTGGGCGCCGGCAGACGTCGTGGCGCAGGTCCACAACAACGATGGCCGGGTTACGGTCGTCGCACCCGGGGACCGTGTCGATATCGATGGCTTCCAGGTGGACGTCGTCGGAGGAACGCACGCGGTGATCCATCCGGATATGCCCGAGACCGGCAACTCGGTCCTGCATCGAGACGATCGCGATCCTTGGATCCATGAGTCGTTCGTCAACCAACGCCGCGGTCGCCCGTGACACGACGCAGAGCAGCCTCTGCACGAACCGGGGAATGAAATAGTCGCCCGATGCGACTGTCATGGTCTAGAAGGCCCGGAAGTCCAGCTTCGATTCCGCGACGGCGAGAACCGACCAGGTGCCGCCCTCGGCATCCGTGAATGCGAACGCGGGAACCACCAGGACGCTCCCGTCCGGCTGCCACTGGGTGGTGAGACCCAGGCGTGCACTGACGATCTCGACCTTGTTCACCGGCCAGGAGACCGAGGTGCCGGCGACTGGTGTTGCCGGCGGCTCCGTCGGTGCCACCCACTCCTTGGTCGTCGACGCCTGATCGCGGAGGGCGATCGGCAGAGACGTCGCCGCTCCGCTGAACCGCGGGTCTGAGAGTCGTTCGAAGCCCTCTTGCTCGCTGACGACCGGGTACGTCCCCAGAGCGACGACATCTGCGAGGGCGCCGGTGGCGTTGACGACACCACCTTCGGCCATCTCCAAGGACCAGCCCTGGTCGACCTGCTGCCCGTCGATGACCGGTTTTGCCGTGACGGTTCGTGTGGGAGAGCCCTCCGACACCTGAGAGGTGAATTCGAACTCGGCAGGGTCCCGGCCGGCGGCGGCGAGGAGCGCACGAAGCGCTCCGATCGCGGCGTCTTCGCTCGGCGGCTGGCCGGTCGGCTCGCAGGCGCTGTCACCCTCGCACTTCCACGGGTTCACCTGTGGGTTCTGGAAGTAGAAGGACAGCATGCCGTCGAGACTCACGGACAGGCTCGGGGCGCTGCCATCCTGCGGGCCGGCGACCCAGCTGCCGTCCCGCAGGTCGACGGGTAATCCGATGCCGAGCGCCGCGGCGAGCGCGGCGACCTTGTCTGAGCTGGATGCCGAACGAGGGTCGTAGGCATAGGCCTGAGCTGTGCCCGCCTGTGTGCCAAGACCGGACGCGCTGAAGGCGTTCCGGCCGGATCCGTAGGGGTAGGTCGAGGAAGACATCTTCTGGTCGGTCGCGGCGCCAGAACCCACGGATGGCTCCATTCCGCCTTGCGCGACGCTTTCGGGGCGCCCATTGGACTGCAGAGTGATGGGCGGAGCAGCGCCGTCGGCCAGGCTCTTCGGCCCGCCTTCGCTCGCTCCGATCCCGTATCCCGCGGCACCGACGATCGCGATCGACGCCGCGACCGCGACGAACGGGAGCCAGCGCGGCCGTCGGCGTGCTCGTGCCTTCTCCAGGTCGGCCACGGGTGCCGATCCGGCCATCGGTTCAGCCTCAGGGCCGGTCATCCGAGCGACGACCTCGTCGGCGAACCCGGCACGTGCCTCGATATCCCCCGCGGGGTCGGCGGCACGCAGCCGGGCGACCGGGTCTTGTTGTTTGTCGTCGTCGTTCATGTCAATCAGCCTCCGGGCTTTCGGTTCACCTGGTATATGTGCGCTCCGTGCCGCATCTTGCAGAAGCCCTAGAACGACATCCGCTCGCCCCAGGCTTCTCGCAATCGCTTGCGCGCACGCGACAGCGCGGCGTCCGCCCCGGATCGGGAGATACCGAGCACCTCGGCGAGCTCGGCTCCGTCCAGACCCTCCCACGCGTGCAGAAGAAGGATCTGCCGGTCGCGCTCGCTCACGCTTGCCAGCGCGCCACGGAGTTCCGCATCGAACAGGCTGTTCAGCTCCGGATCGCCGTCGACTCGCGCCACGCCCGACTCGGGCACCTCGTCGACCGGAAGATCGATGTGCTTCCTGCGCGCATTCGCGAGCGTGAATCCCGCCGTGCGATACAGCCACGGCAGCACGGCCTCCCGGGGCACGTCGTTGCGTCGACGCCAGGCTGTCGCGAAGACCTCAGCGACCAGGTCCTCGGCATCCTGACGCGGCCCGCGGCGGGCGAAATAGCGGATGAGCGCGGTCGAGTACTCGCGGACCATCACGGTGAACCAGTCCACATCGGCCGCAGTCGTGGGCGGGTCCGCACTGTCAGGCAGCGCCACTCCCTCGCTCCTGTCCGCGGTGGCTGGGGTGTCGGCGATGCTCACCTACTGAATATGTCGCATCCGCCGTAACTCTTGCACGCAGCGCCCGAATTTTCGGAGAACATCGTCACCTTCCTGCCCTCTCGTAAGAAGCGAAAGCTTTCTGGGTCGGAATACTTTTGGTTTCGATGTCCTCCAACGTGCGGCCACGAGTTTCGGGGACACGAGTCCGAATGAAGATGACACCAAGAATGCAAATGGCACCAAAGATCGCGAACACCGCGTCCTGGCTCATCAGTGCGGTCATGATCGGGAACAAGAGACCGACAGCGAACGATCCGATCCAGTTGAAGGACGATGCGATACCAGAGGCCCTGCCGCGAATCGCCATTGGGAAGATCTCTCCAACGATCACCCAGGTGAGTGGGGCCCACGTGAACGAATAGGCTGCCACGTAGATGCTCAAGAACACCACGATCATCATCGGGTTCGCGTCCTTCATCACGGTATTCAGTATCGCGGGCAGCAGGAAGGACACACCCATGATCGTGCCGCCCACGGTCAGCAAGAGGCGTCGGTTGAACTTGTCCGCGATCACCAGGAACAGCAATGAGCCGAGCACGAGGAGCACGCCCTGGATGATCGGCCACATCAGCGCCGAACTTGCCGCATTACCTGTGGCCTTTTCCACGATCAACGGGATGTAGTAGAAGATCGCGTTGGCACCTTGGAGCTGCTGGAACGCGGCGACACCGACACCCGCAATGACGAGATACCGGTACTTGCTGTCGAACAACGTTGCAAGTGAGGTATTGCCAGCCGCCTGCTTCTCGACTTGGGCCGTTTCTGTGATCGATCTGAGCTCGGCATCGACCTCGTCTGGGCGGCGAATGTAGCGAAGTACCGTGAGTGCCTCGTCTTCCTTGCCGACTTTCACCAGGAACCGGGGCGATTCGGGCAACCGCAACACGCCCAGATACAGAATCACAGCCGGCACTGCGGCCGTCGCGAGCATCACTCGCCACGCCCACGCTTCGGGCAGATCCTTCAGCAGGAAATCCAAGATGTATGAGATCAGCATGCCGGAGACAATCATTGTCTGATTCAGGCCGGACAAGCGTCCACGTAGCCGCGCGGGTGCAAGCTCGGACATGTACGCGGGAACCGATGCGGACGCCGCGCCGACCGCCAGCCCCAGGAAGATTCGGGCGATGACCAGATAGATGACACCATCCTCGGGTGCCAGGCCGCAGAGAATTGATCCGAGCATGAAGACGACCGCTGCGGCGAGAATCATCTTGCGCCGTCCGAATCGATCGGAAAGCTGTCCGGCCACAGCGCCACCGAAGATAGCGCCGAACATGACGCCAGAGGTTACCCAACCGATGATGGCGGCATCGTCAAGGCCCCAGTCGCTTTGCAGGAACGGGAGCGCCCCAGTCATGACTCCGATGTCGTAGCCGAAAAGGATGCCTCCGAATGATCCGAAGAAGTAGATGAACTTGCTGTCGATCTTTTTTTCTTTTTCCATTTTTCACTCCGAGTGAGGAACTAGTTTCAGCCCCGGTTGATCACTAGGAAGGATGGCTGGCCGGGACGTCGTCTCGGGCCTAGGCCGTTGTGCCATGAGTGCGTTCTCGGCGATGAAATGGAGCGCGGCACATTATGGTGTGCTCAGCTATTCCCTATCGCAGCTGTCCACTCTGACGCATGCCTCTGACGCATGCCCTTCCCGGTTATGGGACTTGGATGCCACGCCAGTGGGCTCTTTGGCCGAAAGTGATCGCTAACATCAAGCTTTTTGTTAGCCTAGCTCACAAGATTTCAGCATCGTGCCGCTGACCGACTTGGGTCGAGGCGGTGGTTCGCCGACCGGGCCCGCTCCTTCGGCCCGGCCGCGGGGTCAGTCTCCGGCTGTTCCCCGGCTGGAACACCACCACGACCACCAACCACGATGACAACCGTCTTGGCTTCCGCCTCGGAGCCGGCGCAACGGAGAACAGCGAGCTCGGGCACGTCGCCATCTAAGCTGGGCCTTCTGCCCACGGAAGGAACCTCAATGAGCATGGAAAGCGCGGCCTGGAGCTCGCTGTACAAGATCTCTTCCGCCAGGGACGGCAAGCACGGCTTCTCCCGTGAGTCCGTTCGGCGGATCCTGACGTTCGCGGTGCCCTACCGGTCCAAGCTTCTGATCTTCATCACCCTCTCCATCGTGGGAGCTTTCCTCGCGGTCGCGACGCCGGTACTCGCCGGCAAGGTGGTCGACGTCATCGTCGCCCAGGGCGCGGTCACCACGATCGTTTGGATCGCAGTGGTCATCGCCCTCGTGGCCGTGGCCGACGCCGCCGTATCACTCGTGACGCGCTGGTACTCGGCGCGGATCGGCGAAGGCGTGATCCTGGACCTCCGCACTGCCGTCTTCAACCACGTGCAGAAGATGCCGATCGCGTTCTTCACCCGCACGCGGACGGGCGCCCTCGTGAGCCGCCTCAACAACGATGTGATCGGCGCTCAGCAGGCCTTTAGCGGCACGCTGTCCGGCGTGGTCACGAACCTCGTGGCGCTGACCCTCACCCTGATCGTCATGCTCAGCACGTCCTGGCTCGTGACGATTCTCGCCGTGATCATGCTCCCCATCTTCCTAGTACCCGCGCGCCGCATGGGCAGCCGCCTCGCCGCGCTGCGCCGCGAGGCCGCCGACCACAATTCCGCCATGAGCACGCAGATGACCGAGCGCTTCTCGGCGCCCGGCGCCACCCTCGTCAAGCTGTTCGGCCGGCCCGACGAGGAGGCCGAGGAGTTCCGCGTCCGCGCCGCCCGCGTCCGCGACATCGGGGTCCGGACCGCGATGCTGCAGTTCGTCTTCTTCACCGCACTGATGCTCGTCTCTGCTCTCGCTCTGGCGCTCGTGTACGGGCTCGGCGGCTCCCTCGCACTCGCCGGCCAGCTGAATACCGGTGACGTGGTCACCCTGGCGCTCCTCCTCACCCGCCTCTACGCGCCGCTCACCGGCCTCGCAAACGCACGGGTGGAGATCATGAGCGCGGTGGTCAGCTTCGAGCGCGTCTTCGAGGTGCTGGACCTCGAACCGCTCATCCAGGAGATGCCCGACGCCGTCCCCGTCCCCGAAGGCCCAGTGGCCGTCGAGTTCGACAACGTTCGCTTCGCCTACCCGTCCGCGGACAAGGTGTCCCTCGCCTCTCTCGAGGAGGTTTCCACGCTGGACACCCGCGGCGGCGACGAGGTGCTGCACGGCGTGTCCTTCAGAATCGAGCCGGGGCAGACCGTTGCCCTCGTTGGTTCGTCCGGTGCCGGCAAGTCCACAATTGCCCAGCTCCTCTCGCGCTTGTATGACGTCGACAGCGGCGCCGTGCGCCTCGCGGGGACGGATGTCCGCGATGTCACTTTCGTCTCCCTGCGGCACACCCTGGGCATGGTGACGCAGGACGGCCACCTGTTCCACGAGACCATCCTCTCCAATCTGCGCCTTGCGAGGCCGGAGGCGTCCGACGACGAGGTGTGGGACGCCGTCCGCCGTGCGCGGCTCGAGCCGCTTATCCGGTCGCTGCCGGACCAGCTGGACACCATGGTGGGAGAGCGTGGCTACCGGCTGTCCGGGGGTGAGCGCCAGCGGATGACCATCGCGAGGCTCCTGCTCGCCCAGCCGCGCGTCGTCATCCTCGATGAGGCAACGGCGGCGCTGGACTCGACGTCTGAGGCCGCCGTGCAGGCGGCGCTCAGCGAGGCGCTCAAGGGACGGACGGCGATGGTGATCGCACACCGCCTCTCCACCATCCGCAACGCGGACCTGATCCTCGTGGTTGAGGACGGCTCGATCGTGGAGCGCGGTACGCACGAGGAACTGCTGGCTGTGGGTGGGCGGTACGAGGAATTGCACCGGACCCAGTTCGCCGTGCAGAAGAATGTTGCGGCCGATGAGGAAGCGCTGAGCCGGACCTAGTCGCTGAGCTCGGCCGTGTCGGCACAGGGAAGGATCCGTATATCGCTGTGCTCATGCCTCGATCACACACGCATGTGTGCTTGTATGGTAGTGTGCAGACATCCCCGGAACGAGCCTGGGACCCTGAAGCAGAAGGCACAATGACGTGAGCCCCCTCATCGACAAATCGACCCCACGCGTGTACACGGCCCGACCCATCACGCTTGCCCGGAGCATCGGCTTCGGTGTCCTGGACCTCATGGGCGGCGGCTGGAACACCATCATCAGCGGCCTGATGCTGTACTTCTTCACGACCTACGGGGACGTCAGCGCCGTCCAAGCCGGCACGATCCTCTTCATCGCCCGCATCGTCGACGCGGTCGTCAGCCTCATCATCGGCCCGCTGACCGACAACTTCTATCGGACCCGCCTGGGCAAAAAGTTCGGCCGCCGCCACTTCTTCCTGCTCATCGGCGCACCCTTGCTCCTCGTCGTCTTCCCCCTGCTGTGGATCTCGCAACAGGGCTTCTGGTACTACCTGATCGTCTACCTGGCTGTTGAGATGATCATGGCGATGATTCTCATCCCGTGGGAGACCCTGCCCACTGAGATGACGGACAACTACAAGCTGCGGACGAAGCTCAGCTCAACCCGCATGTTCCTGTCGGCCACGGGCACCTTCCTCGTCTTCTTCATCCCGGCCCAGATCAAGGGGACGAACAACCCGAACGCCTACCTCATCACCGGTCTCATCTTCTCCGTGCTGTTCGCCGGCGCCGTCATCACGACGTACTTCACCACCTGGGAGCGCAAGCTCACCCCGGAGTTCCTCGCGGAGCTCGACGCCCAGCCCAAGGTGCCTGTCGGAAAGCTCATTACCGACAATCTCAAGGACTTCGGCTCGACGTTCAAGAACTCGAGCTTCCGCAAGCACCTGGCGATCTATCTCTTCTCCTTTACGGGCAAGGACATCTTCGCCACAGCGCTGACGTTCTTCGTCGTGTACGCCGTGCACGGCAGCGAGTCTTTCGGCCTCACCCTCCAGGCGCTGTCCATCATCGGGCTGCCGACCACGGTGCTCGCCGCATTCCTCATGATCCGCAAGGGCCCGCGCTACTTGTTTGCCATGTCCTACTCCGTGATCATCGCCTGCCTGCTCGCCCTCGGCGCGATCTACCTCATCCAGCCGTCCTCGACGATGGTACTGCTCGTCATCGTCGGCCTCGCGTATCAGGCCGGACGATCCATCCTCGAGTTCACGCCGTGGAACGTCTTCCCGTTCATCCCCGACGTCGACCGGATTATGACCCGCCAGGACCGCGCCGGAATCTATGCCGCGGTGATGACCTTCGGCCGCAAGTCGACAGGCGCGGTCGCGACCCTCATCGTCTCGTGGTTCCTGGACCTGGGTGGATTCCTCAAGCCCGGCAGCGAGGGCGGCGTGCAGCTCGACGCCTCGTGCCTCAACTCCTGCCCCCTCGTTCAGAGCTCCGGCACCCAGCACGTCATCGCACTCGTCGTCATCGTCGGGCCGCTCGTCCTCATCGCTATCGCGTTCGCCATCTCACGGTTCATGTACCTCGACCCGCAGAACCACGCAGTTCTGCGCGCCGAGATCGACCGCCTCGAGGCCGGCGGCTCCAAGGACGACGTCACCTCCGAGGCCCGTGTGGTCGTCGAGAAGCTGACCGGCCACCCGTACGAGTCGGCCTGGCCCGAGGACGCGATCTCCCCGACCGCCACGACCGTCTCCAACGGGGGCTGACCGGCACACCGGCTCGATGCCCCACACCCGTCGAGGGCCGCACGCACTAGGAGCGCTGAACCGTGACCGACACGTCGAGCAACACCGGCACCGCCAAGGAAGTTACGGACGTTCTTCCGCTTTCGCGGATGGAACGATTGAAAACGCTCGATCCTCGGCGCAAAGTGGAAGGTAGATCGGCGGGTCGGTGAGCCAGTCCATGTGCGAAATCCACGCGGCTGCTCCTGAAGGAGACATCACGGTCGTTTCATTGCCCGTTTGGCTGCATCAGATCCCCGGTGGAGGCACATCGGGATGGTTCCGGCAGCAGCACTTCCACGGATCCCTTATCCCACCCGAGGATGTGCAGGAGTGATCCTCGGCCTCGGATCGGTCGTGCCGTAAAGTGCATCGCGTGCGCACTGATCCGAGTACCTGGTTCCTCAGCCGGGCCGAGCGCGGAAACCTGTCCACGGACGTGCATGCGGGTAGTGCCGGATCGCCGGCCTGGTCGGAGGGCAACCTCGTGGTGCCCCTGGTGCATGGCACCACCTACTTCGCCCGGCTGCACGAGGAGTTGACGGCGTTGCAGGCGGGAGACCGCGTCTGGTTCACCGACTGGCGTGGCGATGCCGACGAGCGGATGCTGCCGGACGGGCCATCGATCGGCGATCTGCTCGCTGGACTGGCCCGCTCGGGAGTGGAAGTGCGCGGCCTCGTCTGGAGATCCCACGGGGAAAGCGTGTCGGCCCCGATGAGCGGCCGCTCCAACGAACGGCTGGGTCGCGAGATCAACGAGGCTGGCGGCGAGGTGCTGCTGGACCAGCGCGTGCGCCTCTTCGGCTCGCATCACCAGAAGTTCTTCGTCATCCGCCGTCGGGACGACCCGTCGCGGGACATCGCGTTCGTCGGCGGACTCGACCTTTGCCACGGCCGCCGGGACGACGCCGGACACACGGGAGACCCGCAGGCGCTGGATATGGATCCGCGGTACGGCAAACGCCCGCCGTGGCACGATGCCTCCCTCGAACTGCACGGCCCCGTGGTGGCAGACCTACTGGCGGTGTTCGCCGAGCGATGGAACGACCCTCACCCACTGGACCGGCGCACGCCCTACCGGATGCTGCTACAGCGTCTCGCCCGCATGCCCCGGCACCCCAGGCCCCTGCCGGAATCCGCGCCACCACCGCCGCCGGCGGGCCCGCACGCCGTGCAGCTGCTGCGCACCTACGGTGTGAAGCGCCCACCGTTCCCGTTCGCGCCTGCCGGGGAGCGCAGCATTGCCCGCGCCTACGGGAAGGCCTTCGCCCGCGCGCGCTCGCTGATCTACATAGAGGACCAGTATCTGTGGTCCACGGAAGTCGCAGCCGCTCTCGCGGCGGCCCTCACACGCAACCCCGAGGTGACCCTGATCGTCGTCGTGCCCCGGTATCCCGACTCCGACGGGCGTCTCGCCGGGCCGGCAAGCCGGCTGGGCCAGTTGCGGGCACTCAGCATGCTCCGCCGCGCCGCGCCAGGCCGGGTCGGCGTTTTCGACCTCGAGAACGCCGCGGGCACTCCGATCTACGTGCACGCCAAGGTCTGCATCGTCGACGACACGTGGGTCACCTGTGGCTCGGACAACTTCAATCGCCGATCGTGGACCACCGACAGCGAGCTCACGTGCGCCGTCATCGATACCACCCCGGGCACCCCGGAAGCACCCGGCGCAGGGAACGGCCCCGATGCTTCCGGGCGTCTGGCCCGGGACCTCCGCCTGCAACTGTGGTCGGAACACCTGGGCCTGGACCCGGACGATCCCGCGCTCGGCGACCCCGCCGCCGCGCTCCGCCTGTGGAACACCACCGCCGACGGCCTCGACGACTGGCACGCAACCGGCCACCGCGCGACCCGCCCCACGGGACGAGTGCGCCACCACACTCCCGAACCGGTCACGCGCATCCAGCGGCTCTGGGCGGTCCCCATCGGGCGCTTCGTCATGGACCCGGATGGCCGGCCCCGCCCGTTGCGAGGTACCGCGCGCTTTTAGGCCGCGCAGTTCTAGGTCCGACGGTTTCGCCCAGGCAGCCGCATCCGCGAAATGTTCAACCTCGCTCACATGCCGGCGCACCAGCAGCCGGCACCGAATCGCAAGTCCTTGGGCAGCCTGAGTTGCGTCTTAGGACTCCGAGGGCACCAAGGGAAGTTCGGCTCCGTAGTTCCAAGACACGATGGCCGGCTGCTCACGGTAGAAGCTGAGCACGGAGACTGATCCAGCATCCAGGGTGATTTGAGCACCGAATCGAGGGGCCATCCTCAGGTACACGGCGGTGAGAATGCGCAGGAAATGGCCATGCGCGATCAGGGCGACATTTCCCTCCTCCATGGCAGGCAGCACCCGCGTGAGCACCCGCGACGCGCGGGCGGCGACCTCCTCGACCGTCTCACCGGGCGTGTGACCACGAATCACGCCGTGGGTGAATGCGCTCCAGTTGTAGCCGAGTTCGCTGCGGATATCGCGCGTCGTACGCCCCTCGTACCCGCCGTAGTCCCACTCAACGAGAAGCGGATCAACCTCCGCTTGAAGGCCAGCGAGCTCAGCAGTGCGTCGCGCACGCTGCAGCGGCGAGGTCAGCACGAGGGAGAAATCGTAGCCGGCCACTAACCTACCCGCGCCGCGGGCCAGTTCCTCTCCCCGGTCGGTGAGCGGAACATCCGTGAGTCCAGTGTGTTTACCCTCCTTCGACCACTCCGTCTCCCCATGGCGCAAGAGAATCAGCTTCCCTGACGGGTTATCCGGAGCGGGGTGGCTGGGCAGCGGCTCGTTCATGAACATACGGCAACAGTAGTATCACCCCCCCCCCGGTTTCGATGGAGGTTCTTGATTGATGGAAAGGCCAGCGTTCACCCCGCGGGCGTTCGAAACGGGTGGGGGAATGGGCATCCCAGCAATCACGCGGCTACGGCCGTTCATGGTGAGCGCAGACGACTCGGGAAGCGAAGAGATGCTCGCCCCCGGGAACCCCGGATGCCGCTCTCAACATGGACGTACTGCGCTCCCACGCGGGTGTGAGTTCTAGCGCTGCCCGTCGCGGCCGACCGAGAGGTCCACGAGACCTTCGACACGACCGCCCGGATGACCTCAGGAGCCTAGACGTTCCGTGGGCCTTTACGGTTTTAGCCGGGTGCCTCGATGAGACCGCTCGCGTAGCGCGGGGCTCTCGTTAAATTCTTTAACCAAAAAGTCCCGGAAACCCTTGAGTTTCCGGGACATTTGGTCGGGCTGACAGGATTTGAACCTGCGACCCCCTGACCCCCAGTCAGGTGCGCTACCAAGCTGCGCTACAGCCCGTCACCCTCCGCCAACACACTTCGAGAAGCGCATTCTGCAGGAGACAACTTAGAAAGCTTACCGCCTCCGGCGACCTCTTGTGTGCACAACGGATGCCCGGCGACGCCCGTCCCTCAACGCGGCGCCCACCGGGGCGAACGACCGCTCCCGCCAGCGGACCGCCCGGCCCCGAACTCGCGGCGCAGCTGCCGCCAGATCCGGGGCAGCAGAACGGCATCGCCAAGGAGCGGGCGGCGGTGCTGCACGATGACCGAACCGAACCCGGGGGCCGCCGGGCTGAAGCTGAGGCGCTCCGGGAAATTCGCGAGCGTCCAGCCGCGCACGCCCAGGTCGACCGCGGAAACCGAGCCAGGTGCGGACGGTGAGGCGGGTGAGGCCGGCCCGGACGCGGCGCGGGCCGGCATGGCCAGGCCGCGGGGGGCATCCGCTTCGGCGGGCAGGGCCGCCACTCCCCCGGGCCGACCGCCACGGAAATCGCCGAGCGCACTCGTGCGGATGAGCGCGGTGGACCCGACCCAGAAGGAGGCCCCATACCGGGACGCACTGCGGTGCAGGAGGCTGCGGATCCCCGGGAAGAATCGCCCGGTGCACTGGCCGCCCTGCGGGAACGACGGGGTCTGGACCACGGCGACACCGCGGTGCTCCGGTTCGTCGAGGAAGTAGATCGAGCGCAGGCAATAGTCGCTGAGGAGCTGGGCGTCCGGGCCGAGGGTGAGCAGGTAGTCCGTCTCAGCGACGTCGCCTGTGGCAGTGGCAGTGTTACCGATCTGGTCCACGTAGCCGGCGAGGCTGCCGTCGAAGATCTCCAGTTCGGCGGAGAACGTCCAGGCGAGGCGGCGCTGAAGACGGAGCATCCGCTCGGGGGTCTGCGGGATGTGCTCGGAGATGGCCCGGTCGAGGTCCGCGGCGATGCGGGCGAAGTCGGCGGCGGGACCGCCGAGGGTGTGCGTGCTGAAGACGGCACTCGACGGGTCGGTGGCGGCCTCGTCCAGGCGCTGCCGGGCCAGCCAGGCGACGGCCCAGCGGTAGTCGGCGGCGAGGCCGTCGATGAGGTCTTCGGCCACCTCGTGGACGTCGGTCGCGTCGTGGTCCCAGGCGAGTTCGAGCTCCAGCACGAACAGGGCGTCCTCGAACCGGGCGCGGGGTTCGGCCAGGGCATCGGTGAGCCGGCGCACGATCATCAGGGCTTCGGCCTGGGCGCTCGGCTCTGAGCTGGCGTCGAGCAGCAGCACGACCCGGAGCGTTGGGTATTCCTGCAGGGCCGCGGACCAGAGCGAGGCGCGCAGGGCGTGCGGCCCGGTTCGGGCACCGGCGCCGTCGCCAGCGGCGACGAGCACGGTCAGGGCCTCCTGGCGTGCGGCGAAGTGACGCTCCAGTTCCCGGCGCGGGACGCGCACGTGCTCGTTCAGCCGGATCAGGGCGCCCTGCCGAGCGGCGAGGTAGCAGAGGAGCGCGATCGCACACAGGGTCGCGCCAGCCACGGACAGCGCGCGGTCGAGGATCGACCAGGGCGCGCCGTCGATTCCCGTCTGGCGGAGGATGACGACGGCGAGCAGGGCAGCCCAGCCGACCACCACGGTGAAGATGGCGGCGCGACCATAGGCGATCTCGGGGACGCCTCGGCGCGATGCCCGGGCAGCGGGCGGCGCGATGCGGGCATCCGACGGCGCAGTCGACGCGAGCGGTGCGGCGGGCGGCACCGTTCGGGCGGCGAAACGTTTTCGGGTCAGCGAAGCAGGGAACTTCGTATGCATGGACAATCCTCGGGTAAGGCTTGAATGTCGAAATCCCCGATTCGGGCAGGGATCCGACACGTGTGGCGGGTGGCGAGCTCCCCGATTCGGGCGGGGATCCGACACCTGTGGCACCGCTGGGGCGCTAGCCCGAATGTAGAGGAGAGCGCCGATGCGCGACAGTCCCCGGTTCGGGGCGGCGGCGCATCCGTGCACGTCGATCGGCCCGGCAACATCGCCACAGGCGCTTAAACGACGGATGCGTCGCCTCCCCCTACCGGGGACGGCGACGCATGCGTCAGGTCAAGCGTGGAACGACTGCTTAGCGCTTGCGCTTCTCGCGGACGCGCATGCTGATGTTG
Source organism: Cryobacterium sp. MDB1-18-1 (assembly GCF_004402735.1). Classification (NCBI taxonomy): domain Bacteria; kingdom Bacillati; phylum Actinomycetota; class Actinomycetes; order Micrococcales; family Microbacteriaceae; genus Cryobacterium; species Cryobacterium sp. MDB1-18-1. The sequence continues at coordinate 92,276 of NZ_SOFR01000010.1, forward strand.
ATCGGGCTGCCCTCGAAGCCGTAGACCTCGCGGAGGCGACGCTGGATGAAGCGACGGTAGCCCGGGTCGAGGAACCCGGTGGTGAAGATGACGAAGGTCGGCGGGCGGCTCGAGGCCTGGGTGCCGAACAGGATGCGCGGCTGCTTGCCGCTGCGCACGGGGTGCGGGTGCTCTGCGGCGAGTTCGGCGAGGAAGGCGTTGAACTTGCCGGTGGCGACGCGGGTGTCCCACGACTCGAGGGCGACCTCGAGGGCGGGGACGAGCTTCTCCATGTGGCGGCCGGTCTTCGCCGAGATGTTCACGCGGGGGGCCCATGCCACGTGGGCGAGGTCGAGCTCGATCTCGCGCTCGAGGTATCGGCGACGGTCGTCGTCGATCTGGTCCCACTTGTTGAAGGCGAGCACGAGGGCGCGGCCCGATTCGAGGACGAGGTCGATGACGCGCACGTCCTGCTCGGAGATGACCTCGGTCACGTCGATGAGTACGACGGCGACCTCGGCCTTTTCGAGCGCGGCGCTCGTGCGGAGCGAGGCGTAGAAGTCGGCACCCTGGGAGAGGTGCACGCGACGGCGGATGCCGGCGGTGTCGACGAAGCGCCACACCTTGCCGCCGAGCTCGACCTGCTCGTCGACCGGGTCGCGGGTGGTGCCGGCGAGCTCGTTGACGACAACGCGCTCTTCGCCGACGACCTTGTTCAGGAGGCTGGACTTGCCGACGTTCGGGCGGCCGAGGATGGCGACGCGGCGGGGGCCGCCGACTTCCTGCTTGGCGACGGCGGAGATCTCGGGAAGCTTCTCGAGGATCGCGTCGAGCAGGTCGGCGACGCCGCGGCCGTGCAGGGCCGAGACGGGCCACGGCTGGCCGAGGCCGAGCGACCACAGGTTGGCCGATTCGGGCTCCTGGCGCACGTCGTCGACCTTGTTGGCGACGAGGAAGACCGGCTTGCCGGCCTTGCGGAGCAGGCGAACGACGGCTTCATCGGTCGAGGTCGGGCCCACGTTGGAGTCGACGACGAACATGACGACGTCGCACAGCTCGATGGCGAGCTCGGCCTGCATGGCGACGGAGGCGTCGATGCCCTTGGCGTCGGGCTCCCAGCCGCCGGTGTCGACGATGCTGAACTTGCGTTCGTGCCATTCGCCCTTGTAGGTGACGCGGTCGCGGGTGACGCCGGGGGTGTTCTCCACGACGGCCTCACGGCGGCCGAGGATGCGGTTGACGAGCGCCGACTTGCCCACGTTCGGGCGGCCGACGATGGCGATGACCGGCAGGGCCGGGAGGTAGGTGATTGCGTCGGGGTCGTCCGTCACCGAGTCGAGGACGTCGAAGTCCTCGTCGTCGAGGTCGTAGTCGTTGAGCCCGGTGCGGAGGGCGGCGGCGCGCTGTGTCGCCAGGTCGTCGTCGAGATCGTCCAGTCTCGCCCCGAGGTCGGGGTCGAGATCGGGAAGTGTTTCGTCGTATTCGTTAGTCATGCGAGGTCCTCGCGGTACGTGTGTTGATGACCTCGATGACCGCGCCAATGGTCTGTTCGAAGTCGAGATGGGTGGAGTCGACGGTGTTCACACCGTCTGCGGCGCTCATGAATTCGACGACCTGTGAGTCGGCGCGATCCCTCGATCGCAACTGATCTGCCACGGTTTGAGCCGATTGAGTCGATATTTCCGCAGAGCGCCTAGCCATTCTAGCTTGTTCGGATGCCGTGAGCAGGATCCGGACCTCCGCCTCCGGTGCGACGACGGTCGTGATGTCCCGTCCTTCGACCACGATTCCGGGCCGGTCGACGCCCGCTGCGATGCTGCGGAACAGCGCGGTGAGGTGGGCGCGCACGGCGGGGACGCGGGCGACGGCGCTCACGATCGCCGAGACGGCCGGCTCCCGGATGGCCTCGGTGACGTCGACCGCTCCGACGCTGACGGCCGGGTCGTCGGGGTCTGTGCCGATCGCATAGTCGAAGGAGGGCAGGGCGCCGATGACGGCATCCGTGTCAGCGGGGTCGATGGCGCGGTCGCGCACGAACCAGGCGAGGGCCCGGTAGGCGGCGCCGGTGTCGAGGTAGCCGTAGCCGAGGCGGCGGGCGACGGCGCGGCTGACGCTCGACTTGCCGCTTCCGGCGGGGCCGTCGATGGCGACGACGAGCGGATGCGTGGATTCAGTCATGTGCTAGCCGGCAATCCGCCAGCCGCGTGCGGCCAGCTCTTCGGTGAGGCGGGTGACGGCCTCCGGAAGCACGGAGATCTCGGCGAGGCCGAGTTCCGCACCGGGTGAGTGCTCGAGCCGGAGGTCTTCGACGTTGACGCCGAGGGCGCCGATCTCGTTGAGGAGCCGCGCGATCTGGCCGGGTGTGTCGTCGACCATCACGGTCAGGGAGACGAAGCGGCGGTCGTGGCCGTGCTTGCCGGGCAGCCGGGAGACGCCGGCGTTGCCGCCGGCGAGTTCTTCGGCGACGCGGCGGCGGGCGCCGGGGGCCGCCGGGTCGGCGAGGGCGGTGATGAAGCGGTCGAGGTCGTCGCGGTACGCCACGAGGATCTCGCGCACCGGGGCCGCGTTCGCGCCGAGGATCTGCACCCACAGTTCGGGGTCGCTCGCCGCGACACGGGTCACGTCGCGGAGGCCCTGGCCGGCGAGGTTGAGGGACGCGGCGGGGGCATCCGTGAGACGCCGGGCCATCAGGGTCGAGACGACCTGGGGCACGTGGGAGACGAGGGCGACGCCGCGGTCGTGGTCCTCGGGGCTCATCTCCACGAGGGTCGCACCGAGGTCGAGGATGAGGTCGTCGATCGCGGTGGCCTGCTGGTAGCTGATGCCGTCGTGGGCGGCGACGACCCAGGGCCGGCCGAGGAAGAGGTCGGCGCGTCCGGCGAGGGGTCCCCCGCGTTCGCGGCCGGCGAGGGGGTGCGAGCCGATGTAGCGGGAGATGTCGGCGCCGCGGGCGCGCAGTTCGGCGAGGGGCGCGAGCTTGACGCTCGCGACATCCGTCACGATGGCGTCGGGGAAGGACTCGAGTTCGCGGGCGACGATCTCGGCGGTCACGTCCGGCGGCACGCACACGACGATGAGCTGCGGCCGGTCGCCGGCCAGGGCCGCCCGGCCGGCGCCGTAATCGATCGCGATGCTGAGGTTCGTCGGCGAGGCGTCGGCGAGGATGACCTCGATGCCGCGCGCGCGGAGGCCGAGGCCGATGCTCGTGCCGAGCAGCCCGGTGCCGACGACGCGCACGGGCCCGATCAGGCGACTTTCGACCACGGGTGTCTCCTGACTTCGTGCGTGTTGTGCCTCTAGTATTCGGTGTCCGCCCGCGAAATCGTGAGCAGCTGACCGAGTTCAACCTTAGTCAAGTCGCGCAGGTCACCGGCCCGCAGGGTGCCGAGGTGCAGGGGCCCGAACTGGCGGCGGACGAGGTCGACGACCGGGTGGCCGACGGCCTCCATCATCCGGCGCACGATCCGGTTGCGCCCGGAGTGCAGGGTGAGCTCGACGAGGCTGAAGCCGTCGCCGGGAGGGCTCGTCAGGATGCGGGCCTTGTCGGCGTTGATCGGACCGTCGTCGAGTTCGATGCCGGTCTGCAGCAACTGGATGGTCTGCGCGGTGACGCGGCCCTCGACCTTGGCGATATAGGTCTTCATCACGCCGAAGGAGGGGTGCGCGAGGATGTGGGCGAGGTCGCCGTCGTTGGTCAGGATGAGCAGGCCGCTCGTCATGGCGTCGAGGCGGCCGACGTTGAAGAGGCGCTCCTCGAACTGCTCGGTGAATTCGCGCAGGTCGGGGCGGCCGCTCTCGTCCTGCATCGAGGAGACGACGCCGACGGGCTTGTTGAGCATCACGTAGCGGCGGCTGGTGTCGAGCTGGATGGCGACGTTGTCGACCATGATCTGGTCGTGGTCCGGGTGGATGCGGCGTCCCAGTTCGGTGACGACCTTGCCGTTCACGCGCACCCGGCCCGCGGCGATCAGGTCTTCGGAGACCCGGCGGGAGGCGACACCGGCCGAGGCCATCACCTTCTGCAGGCGCACGCCGTCCGCGGCGGCTTCCGGGTTGGTGGGCGTGCCCTGGGGGTCGATCGTCATGGTGAATCCTCAAATCCATTTGCGCCGTCTGCGAGCAGGGGCGATAAGTAGGGCAACTCGTCGAGCGAGTTGATTCCCAGCTGTGTGAGCAGCAAGTCCGTGGTGCCGTAGTTGATCGCACCGGTCTCACTATCGGTGAAGACCTCGGTGATCAGGCCGCGCCCCACGAGGGTGCGTACGACCGAGTCCACGTTAACGGCCCTGATTGAGGCTACCGCCCCGCGGCTGATCGGTTGCTTGTACGCGATCACGGCGAGGGTCTCGAGGGCAGCCTGGGACAGTTTGCTCGGGTTCTGGGTGAGCACGAAGTCGGCGACGGCGGTGTCGTGTTCCGGTCGCACGTAGATGCGCCAGCCGCCGGCGACCTCGCGCAGCTCGAAGCCGCGGCGCACGGTACCTGCCGTGCCGTCGAAGTCGGCGACGAGCCGGGCGATCGAGCGGCGCACGTCGCTCAGCGGCCTGCGGAGCGCGGTGCCGAGGTGCAGCAGGCTCTGCGGTTCGTCGGCGACCATCAGGATCGCCTCGAGGGAGCGGTCCAGGGCGGCGGCCTCTGTGGCGAGTGCGCTGCCGGGTGCAGGAGCTGCGCCGGGCGTGCGGGTCGCGCCGGTTCCTGCGCCGGGGCCGGCCAGGGTGTCAGTTGTCATAGTCCGCTCCGAGGTTCGCGAGGGTGTCGTCCGACCAGTCTTCGTCCGGGGACGCCGCGGCACTCCAGTGCAGGCTCAGGTCGCCGAGGGGTTCGAGCTGGTCGAAGGAGAGGAAGCCGCGCCGGTAGAGCTCGAGCACGGCGAGAAAACGTGCGATGATCACGCCGGTCAGTTCGACGTCGGCGATGAGTTCACGGAAGGTGAGCGTGTCACCCGAGCGCAGCATCCCGACGAGCCAGGCCGCCTGCTCACGGATGCTGACCAGCGGCGCGTGCAGGTGGTCGAGCCCCACGGTGGGCACCTCACGCGGAGTGAGCGCCCGGGTGGCGAGGGCGGCGAAGTCGGCGAGGGAGAGCGTCCAGACGAGTTCTGGGGTCTGCTGCCGGAACTTGTCCTCGAGGCGCACGGAACGCACGTGCCGGCCGGACTCGACCTCGATCCGGCCGAGGAACCAGGCCGAGGCGGTCTTGAAGGCGCGGTACTGCAGGAGCCTGGCGAAGAGCAGGTCCCTCGCCTCGAGCAAGGCGGCATCCTCGGCGTCGACGAGCTCGCCCTGCGGCAGGAGCCCGGCGACCTTGAGGTCGAGCAGGGTCGCGGCGACGACGAGGAATTCGCTCGCCTGGTCGAGTTCCTCGGCCTGGTCGAGCCCCTTGAGGTGGGCGATGAACTCGTCGGTGACGCGGCTGAGCGACACCTCGGTGATGTCGAGTTCGTGCTTGCCGATCAGGGAGAGCAGCAGGTCGAACGGGCCCTCGAAGTTGCCCAGGGCGACCGAGAATGTCCGCGAGGGGACGGTGTCAGGCGACAGCGCCACGCTGGATCAGTTCCCGCGCCGCCTGGCGGTAGGCCTTGGCGGCCGCGTGCTCCGGCGCGAACTCGGTGATCGGCACCCCGGCAACGCTCGCGTCTGGAAACTTGACGGTGCGGCCGATGACGGTTTCGAGCACGCTGTCGCCGAAGGCGTCGACGACGCGCTCGAGGACCTCGCGGGAGTGCAGCGTGCGCGAGTCGAACATGGTCGCGAGGATGCCGTCGAGTTCGATCGCGGGGTTGAGGCGGTCGCGCACCTTGTCGATGGTCTCGATCAGGAGGGCGACGCCGCGCAGGGCGAAGAATTCGCACTCGAGCGGGATGAGCACGCCGTGGCTCGCGGTCAGGGCGTTGACGGTTAGGATGCCGAGCGAGGGCTGGCAGTCGATCAGGATGACGTCGTAGTCGGCGGACACCTTGCGGAGCACCCGGGCGAGGATCTGCTCGCGGGCGACCTCGTTGACGAGGTGCACCTCCGCGGCGGAGAGGTCGATGTTCGCGGGCATGATGTCGAGGTTCTCGACAGCGGTCTTCTGGATGACCTCGGCCGGGGTGTACTTGTTGCCGAGCAGCAGGTCGTAGACGGTCGGCAGGTCGTGCGTGGGGATGCCGAGGCCCGCGGAGAGTGCGCCCTGGGGGTCGAAGTCGATGGCGAGCACGCGGCGGCCGTAACCGGCGAGTGCGGCACCCAGGTTGATGGTGGTCGTCGTCTTGCCGACGCCGCCCTTCTGGTTGCAGAGCGAGATGATGCGCGCGGGGCCGTGGCTTTTCAGCGCCGCGGGTTCGTCGAATTCGTGTTTCGGCCGTCCGGTCGCACCGACGACCACGTCCTCGAATCCGGGGAGTAGTGTCCGGTCAGCTTTTTCGCGCTTCACTCCGGTGTCCTCGTTCCGTCCTGCACCCATCACTCAGTCGAGTGTAGCGAGCCGATCGGCGCCCTTCCGCAAGGATCGCCGGGAAGCCGCGGTTCCGCATCCGCCGGATTCAGCGGGCTCAGCGGGCTCAGCGGGCGCGCGGGTGTGCCGTGGTGTACATGTCGCGGAGGGTGTCCGCCGTGACGAGGGTGTACAGCTGGGTCGTCGCGACGGAGGAGTGGCCGAGGAGTTCCTGCACGACGCGCACGTCGGCGCCGCCGGCGAGGAGGTGCGTCGCGAAGGAGTGCCGGAGCGTGTGCGGCGAGACGTGGCCCTCGAGGCCGGCGCGCTCGGCGGCGGCGCGGATCAGGAGCCAGGCGTTCTGGCGGCCGAGGCGCCGGCCGCGCAGCCCGAGGAAGAGCGCGGGGGTCGCAGGGCCGCGTGCAGAGAGCAGGGGCCTCCCCCGCACCAGGTAGGCCTCAACGGCCGCACGGGCGAAGCTGCCGACCGGAACCAGGCGTTGCTTGTCGCCCTTGCCGGTGAGCCGTACGACGTCGAGGTCGAGCACGTCGTCGACGTTGAGGTCGACGGCCTCGGAGATGCGCGCGCCGGTCGCGTAGAGCAATTCGAGGAGCGCCTTGTCGCGCAGCTGGTGAACGTCCTCGCCGTCGGTCGCCGCGAGCAGCAGGGCCACCTGCTCGATGCTGATGGCCTTCGGCAGCCGGGTCGCGAGCTTCGGCGGTTTCACGTCGTGGGCGACGTCCGCGTCGACGAGGGATTCCTCGAGCAGGAACCGGTGCAGCCCGCGCACGGTCGACAGCATCCGCGCGATCGACGCGGCCGTGAGCGGCGACTCGGATCGGGTCGCGAGGTGCCGCACGAACGCGGAGACGTGCAGCGCCGTGACCTGACCGGGTTCGGTGAGGCCCTCGGCCTCGAGCCAGCCGGCGTAGACCACGAGGTCGCGCCGATAGGCGGCGACGGTGTTCGCGCTGAGCCCGCGCTCGATCGCGACGTGCCGCAGGAACGCTTCGACCGCCGCCGCGACCGTCATCGGCCGGTGTGATTCCAATTGTTCGGGTGCCGCGGCCAGGGCAGGTCTGCGGCGCCGAGGGTGCTCCAGTTGCGTTCCTTCGCGGCGAACGCGGCGAGCACCGAGATCACGAGCGCGGGGTTCTGCACCCGGCGTGCGAGCACGGCGTCGAGGCAGTCGGCGAAGGGGACCCAGCGGATCTCCATGTCGGCTTCCTCTTCGGTGCGGTTGAAGACCTCGGGCGCGGCGGTGAGGCCGCGGGCCAGGTAGACGCGCAAGGCCTCGTTGCTGCCGCCCGGTGACGTGTAGAACTCGCTCAGAACGTGCCACTCGGCGGCGACGTAGTCGGTTTCCTCGCCCAGTTCGCGCTTGGCCGCCTCGACCGGATGCTCGTTGGCCTCGTCGAGGAGGCCGGCGGGCAGTTCCCACTCGCGCATGCCGACGGGGTGCCGGTACTGCTTGATCAGCAGCACCCGGTCGTCCTCGTCGAGGGCGAAGACGGCGACGGCACCGGTGTGGTCGACGTAGTCGCGCACGATGTCGGAGTCGCCGTAGCGGAAGGTGTCCTTGCGGATGTCCCAGACGTGGCCGGCGAAGACCACATCGGACTCGGAGACCGCCGCGGAGGCGACCTCGTCCTCGAGGAGCTCAGTCACGGCTCAGGCCTCGGCGCCGACGACCGCAGCGACGTCGACGGTCTCGTCGCCCGTGTCGTTGCCCTCGTTGACCTCGAACAGGCGGCTGGCCTGCTGGCGGTCGAGTGCGGCGCCGATCAGGCCGCGGAAGAGCGGATGCGCGTGGCTCGGGCGCGAGCGGAGCTCCGGGTGCGCCTGGGTCCCGACGTAGAACGGGTGCTCGGCACGCGGCAGCTCGACGTACTCGACCAGGTGGCCGTCGGGAGAGGTCCCGGAGAACCACATGCCGGCATCCGCGATCTGTTCGCGGAACGCGTTGTTGACCTCGTAGCGGTGACGGTGGCGTTCGGAGGCCGAGGGGGCCCCGTAGAGCTCGGCGACGAGGGAGCCCGCCGCGAGGTCGGCCGGGTAGAGGCCGAGGCGCATGGTGCCGCCGAGGTCGCCGCCGGCGATGATCTCGACCTGCTCTTCCATGGTCGCGATCACGGGGAACTCGGTGTCCGGGTCGAACTCGGAGGAGGACGCCCCGGTGAGGCCGGCCTTGTTGCGGGCGTATTCGATGACCATGCACTGCAGGCCGAGGCAGAGGCCGAGCACGGGGATGCCGTTCTCGCGGGCGAAGCGGAGAGCCCCGAGCTTGCCCTCGATGCCGCGCACGCCGAAGCCGCCGGGAACGCAGATACCGTCGAGGTCGCCGAGCAGGCGGGTGGCGCCTTCCTCGGTCTCGCACTCGTCTGAGGCGATCCAGCGGACGTGGACCTTGGTCTTGTGGGCGAAGCCGCCGGCGCGGAGGGCTTCGGTGACGGAGAGGTAGGCGTCGGGCAGGTCGATGTACTTGCCGACGAGGCCGATCGTGACCTCGTGCTTGGGCTCGCGCACGGCGTCGAGCACCTTCTGCCAGCCGGTCCAGTCGACGCTCGTGACGGGCAGGCCGAGGTGGTCGGTGATGTATTTGTCGAGGCCCTGCTCGTGCAGCACGGCGGGGATCTCGTAGATGCTGGGCACGTCGACGCAGTTGACCACGGCGTCTTCGTCGACGTCGCACATCAGCGCGATCTTCCGCTTGTTGGCGTCGGAGACGGGACGGTCGCTGCGCAGCACGAGCGCGTCGGGCTGGATACCGATCGAGCGGAGCGCAGCGACGGAGTGCTGGGTGGGCTTGGTCTTCTGCTCGCCGGCCGCGCCGAGGAAGGGCACGAGGGAGACGTGCACGAAGAAAACGTTCTGGCGGCCGAGCTCGTGGCGCACCTGGCGGGCGGCCTCGAGGAACGGCTGCGACTCGATGTCGCCGACGGTGCCGCCGATCTCGGAGATGATCACGTCGGGGCGCAGCGCGTCGTCGGCCTGGAGGCGCATCCGGCGCTTGATCTCGTCGGTGATGTGCGGGATGACCTGCACGGTGTCGCCCAGGTACTCGCCGCGGCGTTCCTTCGCGATCACCTGCGAATAGACCTGGCCGGTGGTGACGTTCGCGGCCTGGTTGAGGTTGATGTCGAGGAACCGCTCGTAGTGACCGATGTCGAGGTCGGTCTCCGCGCCGTCGTCCGTGACGAAGACCTCGCCGTGCTGGAACGGGTTCATCGTTCCCGGGTCCACGTTGAGGTAGGGGTCGAGCTTCTGCATGACCACGCGTAAGCCGCTGGCCGTCAGGAGATTGCCGAGGCTTGCCGCCGTCAGGCCCTTGCCTAATGAAGAAACGACACCACCAGTCACAAAGATGTGCTTGGTCGTGCCGTCTGAATTGTCCGCGTTTCTATTTTCCACCACGGGCTTCGACTCTATCATCGGATCTTCGTGGATCCGCCAGCACTCGCGAGGTTCATCAGTTCGCGGGCGTGTTCGAGGCCGCTCACGGAGTCGGGCAGGCCGGACAACAGCCGGGCCATTTCGGCGGCGCGATCGTCGCCGGTCAGCTGGCGAACACTCGACTCTGTGACGGAACCGTCGCTGTCCTTGACGACGCTCAGGTGGTTGCCCGCGAAGGCCGCGACCTGGGCGAGATGGGTCACCACGATGACCTGGGCGGTTTCGGCAAGCCGGGCGAGCCTTCTGCCGATCTCGATCGCGGCCGCGCCGCCGACGCCGGCGTCGACCTCGTCGAAGACGAAGGTCGGAACCGGGTCTGTCGCGTTGATCACGACTTCGATGGCGAGCATCACCCGGGACAGTTCGCCGCCGGACGCGCCGCGGGCGAGGGTGCGCGGTTCGGCTCCCGCGTGCGGGCGCAGGAGGATGCCGACCTGGTCGCGGCCGTGCGCGGTGAGCTCTCCTCCGCTGTCGACCTCGACGACGAGGGCGGCGTCGGGCATCGCGAGGGCACTGAGCTCGGCCGTGACGGCGGTGCCGAGGGCTGCGGCCGCCGTGGTGCGGATGCCGGTGAGCCGGTCCGCGAGCGCCTCGACGACGAGCAGCTCGGCTTCGGTGTCGGCGCGGAGCTGCTCGATCCGGTCGGTGTCCCCGTCGAGTTCGAGCAGGCGGGCGCTGCCGGTGTCGAGGAAGGCGATCGCCTCGTCGAGGCCGCCGGCGTACTTGCGGGCCAGGCCGGTCAGCACGGCCCGTCGCTCCTGCACGATCTCGAGCTCGCGGGCGCCGTCGGCGTCGAGGCCGGCGAGGTAGCTCGAGAGCTGCGCGGCGACATCCGCCACGAGGAAGCCGGCATTCGCGAGGCTCTGGGCGAGCTCGGACAGGGCAGGGTCGTGGTCGCCGGCGCGTTCGAGTTGCCGGCGCGCGGCGTCGAGCAGGGTGACGGCATCCGGAAGCCCGTCGGGGTTCTCTTCCGCGGAGAGGAGTTCACGGGACTGGGCGGCGGCGAGCCGGAGCTCCTCGAGGTTGCCGAGCCGTTCGGCGCGGGCGGCGAGGTCGTCGTCTTCGGCCGCCTGCGGGGCGATCGCCTCGATCTCGTCGATGGCGGCGCGAAGGTCGGCGGCCTCGCTCGTGCGCTCGTCCTGTTCGGTGACGAGGCGGGCGAGTTCGGCGCGGTCGTCCTGCCAGCGGTGGTAGTGGGTCTCGAAGTCGGTGAGCACCGGGCCGAGTTCGGGGCCGGCGAAGCGGTCGAGGGCGGCGCGCTGGGCGCCGGCGGAGCGGAGTCGGACCTGGTCGGACTGCCCGTGCACGACGACGAGGTCGCCGCCGAGGTCGCCGAGCACGCTCGCGGGGGCGCTGCGGCCGCCGACGATGGCGCGGCTGCGGCCCTCGGCCGAAACCGAACGGCTGAGGATGAGGTCCGGGCCGTCGAGGTCTCCCCCGGCGTCGCGCACGCGGCCGGCGACGGTGCCGTCGGCGTCGACCTGCCAGCGGCCCTCGACCCAGGTCTGCTGCGCGCCGTGGCGCACGAGGCCGGGGTCTGCGCGGGCGCCGAGCAGCAGGCCGAGCGCGGTGACGACCATGGTCTTGCCCGCGCCGGTCTCGCCCGTGACGGCGGTGAAACCGGGGCCGAGCGGGAGGGTGGCTTCCTTGATCACGCCGAGGTCGCGGATGACGAGTTCTTCGATCACGAGCGGGCCTCCCCCGCGACGGGCCTGGTCACGCGCGGCTCACTCGCGCGAGGCGCGCAGGGCTCATCCACGCGGGGCTCACTCACGCGGCGCTCACTCACGTCCGACCGGTCCGCGCCAGCCCGTGACGGGCAGGTTGAACTTGTTCACCAGGCGGTCGGTGAACGGCCCGGAGTGCAGGCGGGCGAGGCGTACCGGCACCGGAGAGCGGCGCACGATCACGCGGGATCCGGCGGGCAGGTCGTGCACCCGGCGGCCGTCCGCGCAGAGCACCGCGGCTCCGCCGTAGTGCGCAAGCACCTCGACGGCGAGCGACGAGTCCGGCCCGACGACGAGCGGGCGGGAGAAGAGCGCGTGGGCGCTGAGCGGGACGAGCAGGAGCGCGTCGAGGCTCGGCCAGACGATCGGGCCGCCCGCAGAGAAGGCGTACGCGGTCGATCCGGTCGGGGTGGACATCACGATGCCGTCGCAGCCGAAGGAGGAGAGCGGCCGGCCGTCGACCTCGACGACGACTTCGAGCATCCGCTCACGGCTCGCCTTTTCGACCGTCGCCTCGTTGAGGGCCCAGGTTTCGTAGATGACCTCGTCGCCGAGTTTGACCCGCACGGCGAGGGCCATGCGCTCTTCGACGAGGTAGTCGCGGAGGAGGGCGCGGCGCACGGCTTCGCCGAGGTCGTCGCGTTCGCTCTCGGCGAGGAAGCCGACGTGACCGAGGTTGATGCCGAGCAGGGGCGCCGAGCAGCCGCGCACGACCTCGGCGGCGCGCAGGATGGTGCCGTCCCCGCCGAGGACGATGACGAGCTCGAGCTCGGTCGCCTGCACGGTTTCGCCGAGGATGGCGAGACGGCCGTCGAGCTCGGGGCAGGCGGCGAGGATGTCCGTGAGTTCGGTCGGCGCGAGCACGGGGGTTGCGTCAGAGGCGAGGAGCTGCTGGCAGACGGTCACAGCAGCCCGGAGCGAGTCCGTGCGCCCGGTGTGCGCGACGACAAGGATGTGCCGGGGTGATGCAGTCATCTCGTCACGCTCCCACCAGTGCCGTTGTGCGGTCGATCCATTCTGTCGGATTGCTGCCCACCCGCGCGCTCATCCAGCACAGATACTCCCGATTGCCCGCGGCGCCGACGATCGGGGATGCGATCAGGCCGTTTGTGCGGAGGCCGAGGTCCCAGCCCGCCCAGAGCACGCCGGCGATCGCGTCGGCGCGCAGGGCCGGCCGGTGCACGACGCCCTCGCGGATGCTCTCCTTGCCGACCTCGAACTGCGGCTTGATCAGCAGCACGAAATCGGCGCCCTCCGCTGCCGTCGCCACGAGGGCAGGCAGCACGGTCGGGAGTGAGATGAACGACAGGTCGCCGACGACGAGGTCGGGGCGGGTGTCGACACCGGATGCCGCGGCGAGCGTTTCCGGCGTCGCGTAGCGCAGGTTGAACCCCTCGACGGCCGCGAGGCGCGGTTCGTGGGCGAGTTCGGGGGCGAGCTGGCCGTGGCCGACGTCGACGGCGAGCACCTGTGCGGCGCCGCGTTCGAGGAGCACCTGGCTGAAGCCGCCCGTCGAGGCGCCCGCGTCGAGCACGGTCCGGCCCGCGACGGGGATGTCGAACGCATCGAGCGCCGCGATGAGTTTGTGGGCGCCGCGGCTGACGTAATGGTCGGTCGGGGCAACGACGAGCACCTGGTCGGCGCGCACCTTGGTGGACGCCTTGACGACGGGCTGGCCGTCGACCGTCACGAGGCCTCCGGCGATCACCTGCGCTGCTACCGTGCGCGAACGCACGAGCCCGCGGTCGGCGAGGGCCGTGTCGAGGCGCTGGTCGGGCATCCGCTCGGGAACAAGCTCAGCCTCGGACCCGGAGTCCGCCCCGGCATCCGCGTTCGCCTCAGGGCCGGGGTGCACTGTCGCCGCCCTCGAGGTGCGTGCGCAGCTCGTCGTGCAACTGCGCGTATGCCGCCGCGCGGTCTTCGAGGGGCAGGTCGCCGATGTCTCCGAGCCGGGACAGGAGTTCGTCCGCCATGGTCACATTTTCGGGGCTGACGCCCTGGGGGATGTCCGCTGGGTTCTGCTGCACCCTCTCCACGTTACCGTCTGAGATACAGTCGCTCCGGAACATTCAGCCCATAGACGGGCCGGCCGGACGCCCAGATCACGGCGCACGCGGCGCGGAGCAGATTGATCCCGCCGTCGCCCTCCGCGACGATCTCGACGTCAGCACCAGTGATGCGCACGCTCGCGCCTGCGACGGTCGCAGTGGCGCGGTCCTTGGAGAACACGGTCTCCGGGTAGGGCTCGTGCAGCTGGCGCAGGTCGTCGAGGATGAAGCGGGGGCGCTCCTTCTCTGCGGCGGCGAGGGCCTGCTTGGCCTTGTCGATGCCGGTGAGCACGAGCACCGCGGGAATGCCCGCCCGGTTGGCGCCGAGGATGTCGGTGTCGAGCCGGTCGCCGATAAAGAGCGCGTGCTTCGCCTGGAAGCGGGTCATGGCTTCGTCGAAGATCGCGACCTCCGGCTTGCCTGCCACGATCGGGAGACGGCCAACGGCGCTGTGCACGGCGGCGACGAGAGTGCCATTGCCGGGCGCGATGCCGCGGGCGACGGGGATCGTCCAGTCGGTGTTCGTCGCGACCCAGGGGATCTCGATGCCGTCTTCGTTCGGGTGCAGGGCGAAAGCCGCCTCGGCGAGGTCCTTCCAGCCGAGTTCGGGCGTGAAGCCCTGGATCACGGCTGCGGGGTGGTCGTCGGCGGAGCGGGTGATCTCGAATCCACCCTTCTCGACCTCCTTCACAAGGCCGGCTCCCCCGATGACGAGGATGCGCGCGCCGGCGGGCACCTCCTGGGCGAGCAGCCGGACGGCGGCCTGCGGCGAGGTGACGATGTCCTCGGCGCGGGCGTGCAGCCCGAGCTCGGTGAGGTGGTCGGCGACGGTCTGGTCGGTGCGGGAGGCGTTGTTGGTGAGGTAGCCGACCCGCACGGTCTCCGCGGCCTTGTTCAGGCTCTCGATCGCGAACGGGATCGCGTGCGGTCCCTGGTACACGACTCCGTCGAGGTCAGCGAGCACCACGTCGACGCCGGTGAGCGGCGTCGTCGTTTCACTCATGCGTCGGCGCCTGAGCATCGGACTCCTCGTCGGTTCCCGTCGCCGGGTCCCCTTCGGAGTCCGGCAGCACCACGTCGATGGTCTCGTCGGCGACGTCGATCTCGTCGATCTCATCGAGCTCTTCGACCTCGTCGATTTCGGCGGCGGGCTCGTCGGTTTCGGGCTCGTCACCGTCTTCGTCGTCGTCGTCGCTCGCATCGTCGACGTCGAAGTACTCGTCGTCGGTGTCCTCTTCGTCGATCTCGAGAATCTCGATGGTCTCGTCGATGTCGGCGGCGGATGCCTGGGCGGCATCCGCGCGGTCGGCGCGCTCATTCCACTGCGCGGCCTCGTCGGTGCGGCCGAGTTCCTCGAGCACCTCGGCGTAGGCGGAGAACAGCTCGGCACTGTAGGAGAACGCGGTCTTCGGGTCGAGCTGCGGGATGTCGAGCTCGGCCAGGGCGGCCTCGGTCTCCCCGAGGTCGAGACGGGCACCGGACATCGCGATCGCCAGGGCGACCTGGACGCCGGCGGGCAGGGTGGAGCGGTCGACGGAACGGCCGAGCTCGAGGGCGCGGTCCGGGCGACCGACGCCGCGTTCGCTGTCGACCATGAGCGGCAGCTGCGAGTTGGACCCGGAGATACGGCGGTAGGTGCGCAGTTCGCGCAGAGCAAGGGCGAAGTCGCCCGTGGCGTACGCGGTGATCGCGAGGCTCTCCCGCACGACCGCGATGCGGCCGGCACGGCGGGCGGCGCTCATCACGTGACGGTGGGCGAGCTCGGGGTCTTCGTCGATGACCCGGGCGGCCATGGCGAGGTGGGCGCCGACGGCCTCGGCGTTGTCCTTGGTCAGGGTCTTGAGTTCGTTCCGTGCGATCCGGTCGAGGTCGGCAGACGAGATGTCGTCGGGGAGCTCGGGGTCGTCGTGGCGCGGGCGCACCGAACGCAGCTCGCGCTGCATCCGCTGCTCTTCGGTCATTTCATCTTCGACGGCGCGGGCATCGCGGTCGCCGCGGGCGGGGGCGCCGTCGCGGGTCCAGAGCTTCTTGCCGGCGTCGCCGCGCGGTGCTCCGGCGCGGGTGGCCGAACCGCCGCGCTGGGTCGCGTTCGCCCAGGGCTTGCGGTCGCCGCCCGACTGCGGACGCTCGGTGCGCGGTGCGTCCTTCGACCACGGCTTGCGCTCGCCGGTCTGGGGACGATCGGAGTTGCCGCGGTACGCGGGACGTTCGCCGTCGCGCTGCGGGCGGTCGGTGCGGGGCGCGTCTTTCGACCAGGGCTTGCGCTCGGCGCCGTCCTGCGGACGGTCGGAGTTGCCACGGTACGGGGCGCGCTCGCCCGACTGCGGACGGTCGGAGTTGCCACGGTACGGAGGACGCTCACCATCACGCTGCGGGCGCTCAGTGTTGCCGCGGTAGGGCGCGCGCTCACCGGACTGCGGACGCTCGGAGTTGCCACGGTACGGAGCACGGTCGCCCTGGGGGCGCTCGGAATTGCCGCGGTACGGGGCACGCTCGCCCGACTGCGGACGCTCGGAATTACCGCGGTACGGAGGACGCTCACCATCACGCTGCGGGCGCTCAGTGTTGCCGCGGTAGGGCGCGCGCTCACCGGACTGCGGACGATCGGAGTTGCCACGGTACGGAGCACGGTCGCCCTGGGGACGGTCGGAGTTCCCGCGGTAGGGGGGACGCTCACCATCACGCTGCGGACGATCGGAATTGCCACGNGGAGCACGGTCGCCCTGGGGACGGTCGGAGTTCCCGCGGTAGGGGGGACGCTCACCATCACGCTGCGGACGATCGGAATTGCCACGGTAGGGGGCACGCTCGCCACTCTGCGGACGCTCGTTGTTGCCGCGGTACGGAGGACGATCGCCGTCGCGCTGCGGACGGTCGCTGTTTGCACGGTACTGGGGACGATCGCCCTGGGGGCGCTCGCTGTTCCCGCGGTACGGGGCACGCTCGCCGCTCTGCGGGCGGTCGGTGTTGCCGCGATAGGCGGGACGGTCGCCGTACTGGGGGCGGTCGCCCTGGGGACGGTCATTGTTTCCGCGGTACGGTGCACGTTCGCCACCCTGCGAACGGTCGTTGGTGCCACGGTAAGGGGGACGTTCGCCGTCACGCTGGGGACGGTCGGAGTTGCCCTTATAGGGAGGACGCTCACCGTCGCGCTGAGGGCGATCGGAGCGGCCCTGATAGCCGCCGGAGCCGTTGTTGCCGCGAGCCCCGGGCGGGCGTCCGCCGTCGCGTGCGTCATTACCGTTAGTTCCTGAAGGGCTCACTGTGTCTCCTGTGTAATTGGTTGCCTCGAAGGCAGACTCGTCAAGCCTACGGCTTAACGCAAAATGGCCACCCGTTAGGTGGCCATTTTGTGTATTTCTGGTGTTGCTAAGTTAAGTCCGGCGGTGTCCTACTCTCCCACAGGGTCCCCCCTGCAGTACCATCGGCGCTGAGAGTCTTAGCTTCCGGGTTCGG